>NZ_JALXKT010000030.1:0-35975 GCF_025144775.1 Brachybacterium sp. p3-SID957
AGACCAGCAGCACACCGAGGGCGGCGAGCATGCCTCCCGCCTCGGTGCCGGTCACGGCCAAGGAACCATCGGCGGCGCCGGCCACGTCACCGCGGGCACCCACTCAGGGCTTGCCCGCGTGATCGGGCTTGCCGGGCTTGCCCGCGTGATCGGGCTTGCCGGGCTTGCCCGCGTGATCGGGCTTGCCGGGCTTGCCCGCGTGATCGGGCTTGCCGGGCTTGCCCGCGTGATCGGGCCTGCCGGGCTTGCCCGCGTGACCGGGAGCCTTGCCGGGGTTGTTCCCGGGACGGTCGCTGCCCTTGCCCGGCTTGTCGTCGTCCCCGGGCTTACCGGGCTGATCGCCGTCACCGGGCTCGTCACCGTCACCCGGGGTGCCGGGCTGCTCGGGATCGGTGGGCTCCTCGACGACCGGGAACCCGGCGTCCAGACCCACGATCAGCGGGTTGTGGTCGGAAGATCCGAACACGCCCTGCTCGTAGATGTTCACCGTGTTGTTGCGGTAGCGGGAGTACTGGGTCATCACGGACTCGGGGCCGTTGATGGACCAGTCGGTGGCGCCGGTGATGCGCTCGGTGGCCGAGGCGTTGGCGATCACGTGGTCCAGGGAGCCCACCATGCCGCCGAAGCTGTAGGACCAGCCTTCGGGATCGAACTGATCACCGAGGTTGGTGTAGCCCTGGTCGTAGAACAGCTGCAGGGGCTCCTCCTGGGTGTAGGCGTTGAAGTCGCCTCCCAGCAGGATGTCCTCCACGCCCAGCTCTGCGGCCGTGGCGGTGGCCCAGGTGCTGAGCGCCTCGGCCTGCTGCAGGCGGGAGGTGCGGGCGTTGCCCTGCACCGGGTCTTCTGGCAGGTTCGCGTCCTCGGCGTCGGCCGAGCCCTTGGACTTGAAGTGGTTGACCACGAAGAAGAAGGGCTCGCCTTCGACGGTCTCGCCGTCGGCCCCCTCGGTGATCGGCACGAACACCTGGCCGATGGGCTCGCGGGCGTTGTCGAAGGCCGGATCGCCCACCAGGATCTGCGCATCGCCCACGGGTCTGACCTCGGCGGGCTTGTAGATGATGGCGTTGGTGATGGCGTCCTGGCCGCCGTCGGTGCCCTGCGCCTCGTAGGCGGGGGCGGTGGGGATGTACGCCCAGGTGCCCTCGCCGTCGCGCTCGTTCAGCGCGGCGACCAGGGTGGCGGTGGCCTCGTCGGGGGTCTCGCCCAGGCGGGCGGAGTTCTCGATCTCCATCAGGCCCACCACCTCGGCGTCGGTGGAGGAGATCGCCTCGACGATCTTGGACTCCTGGCGCTCGAAGCTGGTCTCGTCCCAGGCACCACGGGGCAGGCAGCCGCCGCGCACGTTGGTGCCCTCCCCGTCCATGTTGGTGTACGGCGTGCAGCCGGGGATGTCCTCACCGAGGGTGGTGAAGTAGTTCAGCACGTTGAAGGTGGCGACCTGCAGGTCACCGCCCACCTCATCAGGGGTGGCCCGGCGAGTGTTCTCGAAGTCCACGCCGTCAGTGCCGGACGACTCCCACGGGGTGGTGGTGTTCAGCCGCCACTGGTCGAAGGAGTAGGCCACCACGACCGGCTCGGTGAAGGTGGCCGCTGCGCCCACGCGCACGGGCTCCTCGACGGTCAGCCAGCTCATGGGCTGCTCAGGGTTGCGGGAGAAGTCGGTGGTCTTCCCGTCGTCCAGCAGCACCAGCTTGTCGGCCTGGGCGTTGTAGTACTCGGTGGCCTCGGCACCGGGGCGCATCACGTCACCGGCCTGGCGCAGGGGCTGATCGCCGATCGCGAGGCCCACCTCGCCGTAGCGGTTGGTGTTGTACACGTTCGTGACGGTGAAGTCGCCGGCGCCGGGCAGGTACAGCATGTGCTCGAGGGACTCGCGCTGGGTCTCGTCGGTGGGGAAGGCATCCAGCGTCACCGGCTCCACGACGGGCAGGGCCTGGTCGAGCTTGGTGAGGCCATCGGCCGCGACAGTGATCTGGGTGGAGCCGTAGTACTCGGAGACCTCGCCGGTGACCTGCACTGAGTCGCCGATGGCCACCTGGCCGGCGGTGTCGCGCGAGTACACGAACACGGCGGTGGAGCCCTCGTGGGTGTCGAAGGAGAGCGCGCCGCCGGTGCCGCCGGTCTGGATCACGTAGCCGTTCAGGCCGCCGGTGGCGTACACCGCGGTGACCACGCCCTCGGTGGTGACGGTCTGGCCCACCAGGGGGCTCGCACTGCCGGCGCCCTGGATCTCCGCGATGCTGACCTCCCGGGCGGGCTCCGGGTCCGGCTCGGGCTCAGGGTCGGGCTCGGGGTCGCCGGGGTCGGTCGGATCGGTGGGGGTGCCCGACGGGGCGGGCGTGGGGTCACCGGCGGCGAAGTCGGTGGAGTTCTCGCCGGTGGCGGCCACGCGGGCCGCGGAGGTGGCGTTGGTGGTGGCGGGCGCGGGGGCCTCGCCGGAGTAGGTGGAGGCACCTCCCCAGCCCACGAGGTCCACCACGGCCGGGTCCTCCGCGCAGGCGGTGCCGGTGCAGGCCAGCTTGCCGGAGGCGTCGGACAGCGCGAACACGCCGCCAGTGCCGGAGGCATTGATGCCGCCGGTGAGGTCCGCGCCCGGCAGCGGTTCGCCGTTGCCGTTGCCGGCGGCGAGCTGGACGAGGAAGGTGTCACCGGGGGCGATGGTGCCGCTGAGAGCCACGGTGTTGTTGAAGGTGCCGGTCTTAGAGGCGTACTGCAGGGACCAGCCGTCGATGCTGACGGGCTCGGAGCCGGTGTTGCGCAGCTCCACGAAGTCGTTCTGGTAGGCGGCGCCGGAGTTGCCGCCGCCGCCGTACACCTCGTTGATCTGGACGTCGCCGGGGGCGACGACGGCGGCCTGGGCGGTGGGGGTGATGGCGGGGGCCATGCTGATGCCGACGGCGAGGGCGGCAGCGGCGCCGCCGACACGGGCGAGGCGGCTGCGCAGGCCGTCTCCGATGGTGCGGGTGCTCATGGGGTCTCCTGGGAGGTGGGGAGGGTCGGGTGGCGGGGAGTGCGGGCGAGGGTGGGTGAGAGTGACGCTCACAGCGGTGAGTGGAGGTGAATGGCTGCTTCAGGGGTGCTGAAGCGACCACTCACCTCCACTCACGTGATGTACGGGACCGTCCTGGTGGGGATCAGTCGCGGGTCAGGCGGTTGCGCAGGCCCAGTGCGCCCACGCCGGCGACGGTCGCGAAGGCGATGCCAGCGGCCCAGGGAACGACCTCGGAGCCGGTGCGGGCCAGGTCGGAGCGACCGCGGTCGGCCGGGGCGGGCTGCTGGCCGGGGCGGTCAGCAGGCTTGCCGGGGGTGCCGGGCTTGTCCGAGGGCTTGCCGGGCTCGTGATCGGGCTTCTCGCCCTTGCCGGGCTCACCAGGCTTGCCGGGCTGCCCGTCGTCACCGGGCTTGCCGGGCTGCCCGTCGTCACCGGGCTTGCCGGGCTGCCCGTCGTCACCGGGCTTGCCGGGCTGCCCGTCGTCACCGGGCTTGCCGGGCTCACCGGGCTCGCCAGGCTCGCCAGGCTCACCGGGCTTGCCGGGCTCGCCCTGGTCGTCATCCTCGCAGGAGGCAGGCGGGCCACCCTCGGTCCAGGTGAAGGAGGGAACCTCGATGGTGAACTCCGAACCGGTCTCCGGCACAGCGGTGATGGTCAGCGGGACCGAGGTGCCCTCGGGCACGCACAGCCAGTCGGTGAGGGTGACGTCGCCGAAGTAGCGGCCGGACTCCTCGTCGAGCACGTAGGGGGCCTCGAAGGTGCCGTACTCGCCGGCGTCCACGATGACCTTCTCGATCTGGGGGGCGCCCAGGCTCAGGGACTCCAGGTTGCCCAGTCGCAGTACCGGATCCTGGTCGATGCCCTCCTCGTCGTCGTACTCGCCGCTCTCCAGGATCTGCACCGACAGCTGACGCTGCGCGTAGTCCGGGGCGATCGGGGAGTTCTGGTCGAAGTAGGTGGACAGTGCATCGCGGTCCAGCACGCCGGTGTCGCGGATGTTGGAGGCCTGGGCCAGGGTGGTCATGCCGTCGCCTCCCTCGAACAGGAAGCTGGCCGCCACGATCGTGTAGGTGGCCTCCGGGTCGATCGGCTCACCGTTGATCTTGAGGTCGATGATGCGATCACCCAGCTCACGAGTGGGGTCGTAGGCGTAGGTGACGTTCTCGGAGACACCGAAGGCGAGGAAGGCCTCCTTGCCGTCGGCGATCCGCCACTGCTCCTCGAGGATCTGCTTGAACTGCGCGCCGGTGACCTCACCGGAGTTCAGGGTGTTGCCGAAGGGGGTGACGTTGTTGGCCTCGGCGTAGGTGACCACGCCATCGCCCTCGCTGCCGGAGGCCTCGTACCAGAACTCGGCGCGGATGCCGCCGGGGTTCATAAAGCCGATGATCTCCTGGCCCTCATAGCCGCCGCGGTCCTCGAGGAACCACTTCATCGAGTCGGCCAGCATGTTGCCGGCGGCGGAGAAGCGGGAGCGGTCATCGCCCTTGGCCGCAGCCTCGTCGGTGCGGGTCCAGGTGCCGTCCACGTACTGGGCCTTGCTGGAGTTCCAGGCAGAGGTCAGGTCTCCGTCGACGCTGCCGACAGGCTCTGCACCCACTGCCTCCGCGTTCTCGAGGGCCTGGTCCACCACGCCGGCGGCGGCGCGGTATTTCGGATCGGCGGAGCAGCCCTCGAGCGCTTCAGCGGTGGGTTCGGTTGAGTCCTTGACGGTCTTCACGGGGATCAGCTGGGTGCCGCCCTTGACGACGTCCCAGTCGCCGTCGTCCCCGAGCACGAGCTCGACCGAGCCGATGTGGGAGCCGCTGGAGCCGGCCTGGACGACGGGGCGCACCTCGCCGTCCGGGGCAGGCGCGTCGTAGGCGTACTCGCGATGGGAGTCGCCGTTGAAGATCGCGTCGACATCGGCGGAGGTCTGCTCGACGATCTTGGTGAAGATCGCGCGGTCTCCGGCGGAGGGAGCAGTGCCGGGGTCGGCGGAGGCGCCGGCGCCCTCGTGGTACGAGGCGACGATGACGTCGAACTCCTCGCCGGAGGCCTTCAGCTCCTCGACGGCGGCGTTCACGGAATCCACCGGGTCACGGAACTCCAGACCCTCGACGGCGACCGGGCTCACCTTGGAAGGGGTCAGGGTGGTGACAGCGCCGACCACGGCGACCTTCACACCCCCGGCCTTGACGATCGCGTAGGGCTCCAGCAGGCGGGAGCCGTCGGCCTGGTAGACGTTCGCGGCCAGCGTCGGGAAGTCGGAGTTGGGGACGATCCGGTTCATCAGGTCGTCCTTGCCCTGGTCGAACTCGTGGTTGCCCACCGCGGTGGCCTGCACGCCCAGGGCGTTCAGGAAGTCGAGGGTGGGCTCGTCGTTCTGCACGGCGGAGGCGAACTCGGAGCCACCCACGCTGTCGCCGGCGGAGATGAGCCCGGAGTTCGCGTTGCCGGACAGGGCGTTGGTGACCGTGCAGGCGAAGGGCTTTCCGACGCTCAGTGCGCCGTGGAAGTCGTTGAAGGTGACCAGCGTGACGGTCTCACCGGGCGCGGCGGCAGCGGCGGATCCGAGCGGCACCACGGCGGCACCGAAGGCGAGGGCAGCGGCGCCCAGGCCCACGGACGCACCGCGCGCGACCCGGCGGGCAGGGGGTACGAACATGACGATGCTCCTGAGGAGGAAGTGACGCGGAACGGCGACGACGGCGCCGATGGTGGCACCAGCCATCAAACCTCACGTGCTGCTCGACACGCCGAGGGATTCGCCCTCGCGGAGGAAAGGTGTCATCCGATGTTCACCTGCCTCGATCCCCCAGGGTCACGGTTTGACCGGGCAATGGGTGGGGCTTTGCCGCATCTTGACGATGCGGGGTGGGGCGGAGCGGGGTGGGCCGGCCCCGCGCTCGGGCCGCTCCGCGACCCGGCCACCGACAACCTCCCTTGCGCACCGCTCCTCGACCCGGCCACCGACCCCCTCCCCTACAAACCGTCGGCCACCTCTCCTACCCACCGTCGACCACCTCTCCTACCCACCGTTAGCCACCGCCCCTTCGCACCGCGCGTCCCGGTGGCCTAGTGTCGTCACAGTCCCGACGCGCGCTGCCGCTCGGTGGCCCGCCCGGCCGATGGCCCGCCCCGGCCCACGGCCCGTGGTCGCCGCTTCGCGCAGTGCCCTGCTTCGAAGGAGCTCCCCATGGTCCTCGGTCTGACTCGTCGCCGCCGTGCCGTCCCCGCGAAGGACGGTGCCAGCTGGCCCCATGTGGTCATCGTGGGCGGTGGTTTCGCCGGCGCGAACGCGGTGCTGGGGCTGCGCGATGCCCGGGTGCGCGTGACACTGATCGACCGCAACGTGTACAAGACGTTCCAGCCGCTGCTGTACCAGGTGGCCACGGCCGGTCTGAACCCCGGGGACGTCACCATGTTCCTGCGCGGGCTGTCGCTGACGGTGCCGAACATGCGCTACCGGCAGGGTGAGGTCACCGGTGTGGACCCGCAGCGCAGGATCGTCTCCATCGAGGGCGGCGGGGACCGCACGGTGGAGATGAAGTACGACTACCTGGTGCTCGCGGGCGGCGCCACCACCACGTTCTTCGGCACCAAGGGGGCCGAGGAGCACGCCATGCCGATGTACACCCGCTCCCAGGCCCTGGCCATCCGCGACCGGGTGTTCGCCGAGCTGGAGCGCTCCAGCCGGGAGAGCGCCGCCGCGCACGCCGCCGGCCGGCGATTCGAGGACCGCCTGAACGTGGCGGTGGTGGGCGGCGGCCCCACCGGCGTGGAGATCGCCGGCGCCCTGGCCGACTTCCGCAGGCAGGAGCTGGACATCCTGTACCCGGAGATGGACCCGGGCACCCTGCAGATCACCCTGATCCAGCGCGGCAAGGAGCTGATCAAGGAGTTCCGCCCCAGCTTCCGCAAGTACGCGGCCCGCGAGCTGGAGGAGCGCGGGGTCACCCTGGCGCTCGGCGAGGGCGTGGCGGAGGTGGGGTACGACTTCGTGCGCCTGGCCGACGGTCGCGTGCTCGAGGCCGACATCACCATCTGGGCGGCCGGCGTGGGGATCCCCGACGAGGTCGCCCAGTGGGGCCTGCCGCAGGACGACCGCGGCCGCATCGTGGTGGACGAGCACCTGCAGGTGGAGGGCTTCCCCGGGGTGTACGCAGCCGGTGACATGGCAGGCGGCGAGCACGGCCTCCCGCAGCTGGCCCGCCCCGCGGTGGAGGGCGGCAAGCACGTGGCCCGGATGATCGCGGCCGAGGTGGCCGGCAAGCCCCTGACCGCGTTCCGGTACAAGAACCCCGGCACCATGGCCACCATCGGCCGCCATGCCGCGATCGCCGAGATCCCCTCCTTCCCCGACCTGTCCGGCTCGATCGGCTGGGCGGCATGGCTGGCGGTGCACGTGGGCCAGCTGCTGGGTCACCGCAACCAGCGGGCCGTGTCGATGAACCTGCTCTCGCTGTACGGCGGCACCCGCCACACGCACCAGCCGAACCCGGTGGTGGGTGAGGTGGACTCCCTGGGGGCGGCCCGGGCGTTCGAGGAGCAGGCGCCGAAGCGCAAGTTCGGCGAGGGCGCACGGGGCTGACCGACCGACGCGCAGGCGGTCACCGGGCCGGATGACCGACGCACAGGCGGTCACCGGGCGGACCGACCGATGCGCAGGCGGTCACCGAGCCGGCCGACCGACGCACAGGCGGTCACCGGGCGGGCCGAAACACCAGAAGGGCGACCCGCCCGCGGCCGAGGTGTGAGCAGTTGGCGGTATCGAGGTCCCTAACCGCCAACTGCCTCGAGGTCGAGGGAGGTTCTGCGCCCCGCGGCCGCCCCCGCCCCCGCCGCCCCGCCCCGGTTCAGTCGCCAAGTCGCCGCGCGCCCGTACCGCGCCGCCCCGCCCCGCTCCGGTTCAGTCGCCAGGTCGCCCCGCGCCCGCGCCGCCCCGGTTCAGTTGGGTCGGCTCGGGGCGCGGGTGAGCAGTTCGGTCAGGGTCTCGGTGTCCTGCCGCAGCACTCCCCCGGCCGCCTCGCCCAGGGCCGACGCGCCGGAGCCGGAAGCCCCCGCACCGCCCGGCGCACCAGCCCTTGCACCGCCAGCACCAGCACCAGCGGGCGCACTACCCGGCGCACCCGCAGACCCACCAGTACCAGCACCAGCACCAGCACCAGCACCAGCACCAGCACCAGCACCAGCACCAGCACCAGACTGCCCCCCGGACGGTGCGTAGCGGGCCACGTGCACGGCCCGGCCCAGTCGGGCAGCGGCGTGCTCGTGCTGCTGCTCGACGGGGATCCGCCCCTCCCGGGCACGCTCCACCAGAGCAGTCAGCGCCTCCTGCGGCGGCAGGGCGGGATCCAGCTGCAGGTGCACCGGGGGCCTGCCGTACCAGCCTGTCCAGCCCAGCCATCGCAGTCGCCGCTGCCGGGCCCGCAGGGCCGCCTCCAGCTGCGACCAGGCCAGGGCGGTCAGCTCTCCCGGGCCCTCCGCAGCGGCCTCTGCCCAGCGCTGCTCCCGCACGGCCGCCTGCCTGCGCTGGGCCCACGTCACCGCGGCCGCCGCAGCGCCCAGGCCCAGCAGGCCCACCAGCACGCCCCAGGGCTGCCTCCCGGCGCCCTCGCCCGCATCCTGCCCGCTGCCCTGGCCGGCGTCGTCCGCGCCGGTGGTGGGATCCTCCGTCTCAGGGGTGGGATCCGTCTGCTCCGCCTCGGGGGTCTCCTCCTCGGTGGGCGTCGCCTCCTGCTCGGGGGTGGGGGTGGCCTCCTGCTCGGGGGTGGGGTTTTCCTCGTCGGCGGTGCCGGCATCGGAGTCGGTGTGGGCGGGCGGGTTCACGCCGCTGGTGGCGGCCGGGGGCGTGGGCTCGAACGGGACCCAGCCGTGCTCGGGGCCGAACCACACCTCGGGCCAGGCGTGGGCGTTGTGGTTGGTGACCACCCAGGTGTCGCCGTCACGCTGACCGGCGGTGAAGCCGATGACCACGCGCGTGGGGTACCCCTGGGAGGTCATCATCAGCGCGAAGGTGGCGGCGAACTGCTCGCAGTAGCCGATGCGGTCCTCGAGGAACGTCTCCACCGGGTCGGCCCCGGGCGGGGTGCGCACCGTCAGGGAGTACGCGAAGGTGGTGCGGAAGAACTCCTGGTAGGCCACGGCCGTGTCGTAGGCGTTCTCGGCCTGGGCCTCCGCGGCCAGACGATCCGCGAGATCGACGGTGACCTGCGGGATCTCCCCGGTGATCACCCCCATGTCCAGGGGCTGCCGGAGCTGATCGGCAGGGACGGCGCGCAGCTGCTCGGGGGTGGTCGGGCGAGGTTCGTGGGCGACGCCGTACTGGAACCCGTCGGTGCCGACGCCGCCGAGGGTCTGCACCTGGCCGGGGTCGCCGGGCACCACGGAGGTGCCTTCGACCATGGGGCCGAACAGGCCGCGCACGTTCTGCGGCATCGGCAGGGTGCTGCCGCCCAAGCCGGTGAGGCTGATCTCGGTGGAGGCCAGGTGATCGGTGCGCGCGTCGCGGGGCGCGTGATCGGTCTGCAGGTCGGAGAAGGGGGCGGGGGCGCCGTCGGCCACCGGGGGCATGCCGGGCCCGGTCACGAAGTCCCCGTCCTCGTACCGGTACATGGTGTGCAGGCGCAGGTAGGAGGGGTTCTCGTCGTCAGTGGTGTAGCGCAGCACCTCGTGCTCCTCGCCGCGCAGCAGGTCCTGGCGCACCGAGACGCTGTCGTCGATCATCACCGGGCCCGGCGCGGGGGCGTTCCTGCCCTGCCAGGCGTTGACCACGTCCAGGGACAGCGGGATCCGCGGCGGGGCCGTCTGCGGCAGGGCGCGGGACAGCGGCAGGGTGGTGCCCGCCACCAGCAGGCAGCACACGGCCACGGCCGCGGCGGTGCGACCCCCGCGGGGCAGGGGCCCGGCCTGGGGGCGCTGATCGCCCTCGAGGTAGGAGGGGTCGCCGTGCAGGGTGCGGGCGGTGAGGATCAGCAGCCCCGCCACCACCGGTCCCAGCAGTGTCCACCAGGGCCCCCCGGCGGGTTGCTGCAGGGCGGGCGCCAGCATGAAGCCCATCAGCACCAGGGCCGTGGGCGTGTGCCAGCCCAGGTCCAGGAACATCAGGTCCAGGCCCAGCACCACCAGGCTGATCAGCAGCAGCACCACCACCGCGCCCGGTCCCTGCAGCACCACCGGCGGCCAGCTCCCGGCGAGCTCCTGGAAGCCGGCGACGATGATGTCGTCCTGGGCCGTGATGATGCCGCGCGGCCCGTCGCCGATGGGGATCAGCCCCCGCAGCCGCTGCAGGGTGATGATCAGGCCCGCCGCCACCGCCAGCTGCAGCAGCGGCACCAGCACGGAGGAGCGCAGCAGGATGCGCAGCAGCACCCCGGAGCCGATCACGCAGACCACGGCCATCGCGGTGAGCACGAACCAGCTGGAGCCCGCCAGCAGGATCGACAGGGGCGCCGAGGCGATCAGGATGCTCACGGCCAGCAGCAGCGCCCGGCGCAGGAGGTGGCTTCCGTGCAGGCCGGGGCGGCCCAGCAGGGGGCTCATGTCGCCTCCCCCGGGCCGGCGGCGGTGAGCAGATCGCTCAGGGAATGGTCGACGTGACCGCGCACCAGCATCCAGCCGTTCACGGTGGTCGAGGTGGGGCCGGTACCACCGGCCTCGGGCAGCAGGGCGATGGCCGTGCGGTGGCGGGCGCGGCCGGCGAAGCGGTCCAGCTCGAGGCCGTCGAAGGGGGTGCCGTCGTCGATGCCGAGCGCCACCACCACCTGGGGGTGCCCGGTGGCGTGCTCGCCTCCCTGGGCCTGCCGCGGGGTGGGCGCGGAGTCGTCGAAGCCGAGGTCGGCCAGGGCCATCAGAGAGGCCCGCTCCCCCATCGCATCGGCCTCGCGGCCCAGCAGGGAGGCGCCAGCGCGGTGGCGCTCGGCGCGGGTGATCTCATCGCCGTCGGCGTCCACCACCCGCACCTCCCAGCCGTGGGAGCGCAGCCCGGCCAGCACGGAGGCGGCGTGGTCCACCAGTCGGTCCTCGGCCGCGATGAGGGCGGCCAACGGGGGCTGCTGGGCATGGGCCCCGCCGGGCCGGGGCTGCTGGGCATGGGCCCCGACGGGCCGGGGCTGCTCCGCCCCTCGACCGACGGGCCCCGTCTGGTGCGGCTGGCTGCCGCTGCGGCGGTTGTCCAGCACGATCAGGGCGGTGCGGCCGACCGGCGGCTCGTCCTCCCGGGTCATCAGGGAGCCGGTGCGGGCGCTGGCCCGCCAATGGATGCGGCGGATGTCGTCCCCCGCCACGTAGGGGCGGGCGATGGGACCGATCTCGCCGATGCCCGGGGCGGTGGCGGCAGCCTGCTGGCCCTGGTGGGCGATGCCGGTGGCGCGGGCGGCGGCCGGGTCGATCTGCTCGGCGACGGGCAGGCCGATGATGCGGGCGTCGTCGTGGATGGTGCGGTCCAGGTGGAACATGCCGAACACGTCCCGCACCACGATGCTGAGCGCCCCCATGGGGTGGGTGCCGCGACGGGTCACGGTCAGGGCGTGGGGCATGCGGTGCGCGAGGGGGAGGTCGCCGCGGCCGCCGAGCTCCTCGGGCAGGTCCTCGCGCAGCACTGCGCGGCCCAGGGGGACGGTGGTGAGCAGGGCCTTCGGGGCCAGCTCCGCCTGTATGCGGGCGCGGCTGCCGACCGGGACCACCTCTTCGACCACGCGGCGGCGCACGTGCAGGCCCACCAGGCTCAGCAGGATGCAGGCGCCTCCCACGGCCAGGGTGAGAAGCAGTGCGGCGGCGAGCACCCGGGCGGGCATCACGCGGGTGAGGTCGGCAAGGATCCACAGCGCCACAGCGCACACCGCGACCACGATCGCGCGCACCGTGGGCCGTATGGAGGTGGTGGTTCTCGCCGCACGGTCGCCGGTGCGCTCCCCGGGCTGTGCGGGGGGCGGTGCGTGGTGGCCCGGCGAGGGTGTCACGACACCGAGGTGGTGCGCAGCACCTGGTCCAGCAGGTCCCCGCCGCCGGCGCCGCGGGAGAGGGCCTGCGGGGTCAGGTGCAGCCGGTGGCGCCACACCGGCATGATCATGGCGCGCACGTCCTGGGGCTCGACGAAGGTGCGGCCGTCCATCGCGGCGCGCGCCTTGGCGGCCCGCACCAGGTGCACGGCGGCGCGAGGCGAGGCACCGAGGGTGACCTGGGGGTGGGTGCGGGTGGCCTCGGCCAGGCGCACCACGTACTCCAGCAGCGGCGGGGAGGCGTACACGCGGCGCACGTCGCGGACGTGACGGGCCATCGCCTCGGGGCTGGTGCGGGCGCGCACGGAGTCCAGCACCTCACGGTCGCCCTCGCGCACGGGCCCGGTCTGGGCATCGAGCATCCGCACCTCGGCGCCGGCCAGCGGGTAGCCCATGGTGGTCTGGGCCAGGAAGCGGTCCCGCTGCGCCTCGGGCAGGCGGTAGGTGCCCTCCATCTCCACGGGGTTGGCGGTGGCCACCACCATGAACGGCTCGGACAGCGGGTAGGTGGCGCCGTCGACGGTGACCTGCCGCTCCTCCATGGCCTCCAGCAGGGCCGACTGGGTCTTGGGGGAGGCGCGGTTGATCTCGTCGGCCAGCAGCACCTGGGTGAACACAGCGCCGGGACGGAACTCGAACTCGCTGGTGGCCTGGTTGAACACGCTCGCGCCGGTGACGTCTCCGGGCAGCAGGTCGGGGGTGAACTGGATGCGGTGCTGGCGGGCGCCCAGAGCAGCGGCCAGGCACTTGGCGAGCATGGTCTTGCCCACCCCGGGGATGTCCTCGATCAGCAGGTGCCCGCCGGCCAGCAGCACCAGCACTGCGATGCGGGCCACTTCCGGCTTGCCCTCCACCACGGTGGTGATCTCCTCCACGACAGCCTGGGACTCCTCCGCGATCCGCTGGGCGGCACGCTCCGCGAGCGGTTCGTCCGACGCGGGGGCGGCGTTCTCGGCGCGCGTCGGCATGGGGTTGCCGACCATGGGGTCGGCGAGGTCAGCGCGGGAATCGCGGTGGGGCCCCGAGGTGGTCCCGGGGTGGGAGTCGGGGCGGTCGGGCTGGAGTTCGGCGTGGGGCAAGGACGGCTCCTGGGGACCGGGGCCGACGTGGTGTTCACGAGAAGTTCGTCCACGGATCGACGCATGGGGCGGACAACAGCGGCGCGTCCCCCTAGAGTATGGCTGAACCCCCTTCTTTTGCTGAGGAGTCTTCTGTGTCCGTTCGCCGACGAACCGCTCCCGCGCGCCTGGGCGCCGGCGTGATGCTCGCTGCTGCCTGCGTGATGGGACCGGCAGCCGCCAACGCCGCGCCGCTGGGTGGGGTGGCGCCGATGGAGACCGGTTGTGCCGCAGAGAAGATCGTTCTAGCACCGAACACAGTCAAGGCCGGCGAGATATTCAATGTCTCAGGGGACTGCTACGACGGCGTAACAGGAGTGAGCATCGCGGTCATCGGAGGCGGTGGGCAGACGACACACAAACCTGCGGAGGTAATCAACGGTCGCTTCAACACGCAGATCAGTGCTCCAGGTCCTGGCTCGTACAGGGTCAGTGTGCTGATTGACAGCCAGGAGCAGGCCAGCGCCACCTTGACTGTCGAGGAGGGCGAGGGCGGCGGCGGAGACAACCCCGGCGACGGCAACCCCGGAGACAACCCCGGCGGCGACAACTCGGACGACGACACCCCCGGCAGCGACAACCCGGACGACGACACCCCCGGCAGCGACAACCCGGACGACGACAACACGGGCGGCGACAACACGGGCACCGGCAACAACGGTGGCGGCACGGGCAACCAGGAGAACAAGCCGGGCACGACCCCGGGTAACTCCGCCCCCGAAACCGGTAGCCCGTCCACCCCGATCAAGGACTTCCCCGGCTCCAACAGCCCCGCTCCCTCGGCCAGTGGTCAGCAGCCCAGCTCCCCGCGGGCCGGCGCCGAACTGCCGGCCGCTCCCGAGACGGGAACTCGTGACTTCTCCGGCAGTGGGAAGTCCCAGCCCACCGCACCGCAGCAGCGCCTGGGTGCACTGTCCGTGACCCTGGGTGAGGCCCTTGCGGGTGCGTTCGGCAACTCGTCCGAGGCTACGGGCAGCAATGCTGAGGCGGCCGACGGCGGCGGTGAGCTGGCCAAGACCGGAACCGAGATTTCCGCGGCCGCCGCATTCACGGCACTGGCCATGGCTGCCGGTGCTGGGATGGTCTGGCTTCAGCGGCGCCGCAACGAGCGCTGAAGCACACGCCGTAGCCTCGTCGCACTCGAAAGGCACCGCTAGGCGGCTCAGGCCAGGCGACGCTCGCGCCCTCCACCCCGGTGCGGCGCTCAGGCCGCCTGGCACGCTCTGCCCCCGCGGGCAAGCTCAGGCTCCGTTGGCGTACGCCGGTTGGAGCCCGTGCCGAGGCCTGGTCGCGGCGTACCAGCCGGCGAACAGCAGCACGATGATCAGCACGTCCACCACGTCGCCGCCGTAGTACATCAGCTGTGCACCGCGCCGAGCATCGGCCGCATCCACCCCTGCCGGCGGGTAGGCGTACAGCCACTTGCCCAGCACGGAGTGCGCGGCGATGAACACGATCAGCACGACCGACCGCACCGCCATCGAGGACCGGTGCGGATCCGGGTCCGGCCCGATCAGCGAGGCGGTGAACAGGTAGCCGGCCAGCACGATGTGCACGTGCACCATCGCGTGCACCAGCACCGACTCGTGCATCAGCGTGTACAGCGTCGTGGTGTACAGCAGCCACAGACCCCCGGCGTTGAGCAGGGCCGCGGCCGCTGGATGGGTGACCACCCGCACGTACGGGGTGCGCAGGATGCGGGTGAGGGCCCGCGCCCCCGCCACCGGCAGTGCCCGCAGGGCCAGGGTGATGGGGGCGCCCAGCACCAGCAGCAGCGGACCGGTCATGCCCAGCAGCAGGTGGGCCGCCATGTGGGCGGTGAAGCTCGCATGCGCTGCCTGCGCCAGTGGGCCCGCGATCCCCACCCCGAGGCTCACCAGCCCCGTGTACCAGAACAGCGTGCGGCGCAGCGGCCAGGGGCTGCGGTCGCGGGCCGCCCACAGCGCCACCGCGTAGGCGAGCGCTGCGGCGAGCAGAACCACGACGGCCGCTATCTCGAACAGCGCCCATCCGGCCGAGCTCGCGGCGTGACCGGTGTGATCGTGTCCCATTCCCGGGCTCTCAGCAGGAGGATGCGGCCAGGCGGGTGCGCCACAGCATCGCCAGGCCGATCAGCAAGAGCACGATCGCCGAACCGATCCAGGCCACGTCGTAGGGCAGCAGGTCCACGCCGTAGCGCACCTGGTGGATGCCCAGGATCTTATGGTTGACCACCCCGTCGAACAGCTGGAAGAACCCGACTCCCGTGATCACCGCGGCGGTCCAGCGGGGCCAGGCCACGTGGCCGCGGCGCCGCACGTCGGCCAGCAGGAACAGGCCCCACACGGTGATGAACCAGGCGAAGGCGTGCAAGAACCCGTCGGCGGTGAGCGCCACCTGGGTGGTGGACAGGTCGTAGAAGTGGTGCCACTGCAGGCCCAGATGGAAGATGAACAGGTCGATCATGGCGGCGGCGATGCCGCAGCCGAACAGGAAGCCGGAGGCCACGGTGCGGCGCTCCCGGGCCCGCCTAGTGCGGGCCGGGGCGACGGCGCCTCCGCCTGAACCCGCTCGCGTCTCAGCGGTGGACATCATTCCTCCTCGGTGCGATGCGGGTCCTCCTGGCTGCGGCCGGCGCTCTCGCGCAGGTTGCGGCCGCGCTCCAGATCCTCCTGGTACTTCTTCTCCTTCTTGTCGCTGGCCTTGGTGTCCCGGGCGGGCAGCTGGAGCTCCTCCTCGGCGGGCATGCCGGCCTGCAGCTCACGCCCACGCTCGATCTCGCTGTCCACCTCCGCACCGAACAGCAGGATGGCGTTGATGATGTAGATCCACAGCAGCATGATGATCACGCCGGCCAGCGCCCCGTAGGTGGCGTTGTAGTTGCCGAAGTTGGAGACGTACAGGAAGAACCCCACGCTGGCCAGGACGGCCACGATGATGGCGAGCAGCGCACCCAGGCTCATCCAGCGGAACTTGGGCTGCTGGACGTTGGGGGTGGCGTAGTACAGCAGCGCCACCGCCAGCACCACGATCGCAGCCAGCACGAACCACTTGGCGATGTTCCAGACGGCGACCGCTGCACTGCCCAGACCGATCGCGTCTCCCACGGCCTGCGCCACCGGGCCCGAGAGCACGAAGATCATCAGCCCGATCACGCCCAGCAGCAGGAACAGGGCGGTCAGCAGGTACATCTGCACGTTCAGCTTGATCGCACCGCGCCCCTCGGGCACGTCGTGGATGGTGTTCATCGCCCGACCGAAGGCCTTGGTGTAGCTGGAGGCGGACCACAGTGCGGTGAGCAGACCGATGATCAGCCCCAGGCCCGCCGCGGGGGCAGTGAGGATCGATTCGAGGGCGGGTCGCACCGTCTGCCACATGTCCGCCGGGACGATGCCCTCGGCCTGGTCGAGCACCGCAGTCACCGAGGACTCGCTCTGCCCGAACAGGCTGAGGATCGACACCAGCGCGATCAGGGCCGGGAAGATCGACAGCACGGTGCGGTAGGTCAGTCCGGCGGCGAGATCGGTGCAGCCGTCCGCGCTGAACTCCCGCACGGTGGTGCGCAGGATGTACTTCCAGGACGGTTTGGTGACCTCGGTGGGACTGTCGGGCTTGCGGTCATCCTCGGGGTGGGGGGCGTCGGCCGGGTCGTCCCGGTGGCCTGTGGTGGTCGAGCTCATCGTCACGTCCTATCGCCAGGTGGCGGGCTTGAAGGTCTCCACCGCCGAGTGTAGGAGGAGCACGCGACAAAGCCCTGGTATGCGCGACCGACCGGTCGATGACCATCCGTCCCCGCTTTTCCACGCCTGCGGCCCGTATCCTCCTTCCCAGAACCGCGGCCGCGCCGAGCGGCACCGGGAACGGCGCGGCGCTGGCTGACAAGCCCGCGCACCCCTCGAGAGGAGCTGTCCATGAGCACTGCCTACCCGCCCCAGAAGCAGCCGGGTACAGAGCCGACCGTCGCGGACCTGGTGGACCGCATGACCGAGCAGACCACCCGCCTGGTGCGGGACGAGCTGCGGCTGGCCCGAGTGGAGTACACCGAGAAGGCCAAGCAGGGCGGCACCGCCGCCGGCCTATTCGGCGCCGGGGCTGTGCTGGCCTGGTTCGGCCTGGGATGCCTCCTGGCGACCCTGATCCTCGTGCTCGCCCTGTTCCTGCCCGCCTGGGCGGCGGCCCTGATCGTCACCGTGGTCGTGTTCATCGCCGCGGGCATCGCCGCCCTGGTGGGGAAGAAGAAGGCGGAGGGCCTCACCCCCGTACCGGAGCGCACCGTCGAGACCGTCCAGCGCGACATCGATGAGATCAAGGAGAGCATCTGACATGAGCACCAGCCATTCCCACCTGCCCGCCGACCGCGACCCCGCCCCCCGCACCCGCGGCGGTGCACTGCCACCGGAACCGGGTGATGACGCATCGGCCGAGGAGCTCGAGACCGACATCGCCCTGACCCGGCGGGAGTTGGGAGAGACCGTCAGCGCGCTCTCCGACCAGCTCAACCCCAAGGTGCAGGCGCAGCGCCAGGTCGCGGACGTCAAGGGGCGGGCTCGCGAGCGGGCCGCGCACCTGAAGGCGGAGGCCCTGGGCCGGGTCGAGTCGGTCAAAGGACAGGCCCGTGAGCGGATCGACAGTCTGACATCGCGCGGCGACAACCGTTCCGATGCGGGTACCGCACCGGAGACCGTCCCCGTCCCGCCCGGTACCGTCACCGAGATCCGTGCTGAACGGACAACTGATTCTCGCACCGGTGCTGCTGCCGCGCCGGCCGTGTTCGTGGCCACCGGTGCCGCCACCGGTGCCCTGGCGGCCCTGGTCGCGCTGCTGGTGCGCCGGGATCACTGAACGCGGCCCGACGCCCACCGCCAGACCCACCCCCTGACGAAGGAGACCCCGATGGCCCACAAGAAGACCACCAGCACCTCCGCAAAGGTGCTGTACCGCCCGGTCGGCATCCTCAGCGGCGTGCTGAGCGGCGCCCTCGCCGGCATCGTGTTCAAGCAGGTGTGGAAGAAGGCGTCGCCGAAGTCCGTCGACGACGCCCCGTCCGCTCTGCAGTCCGAGTTTCCGCTGTGGGAGATCCTGGCGGCCGCCGCCCTGCAGGGAGCGCTGTACGCCACGATCAAGGCACTGATGGAGCGTGGCGGCGCACGTGCCTTCGAGCGCGTGGTCGGTGAGTGGCCCGGCGACTGACGCGGCTCATCCCCTACTGCGAGGCGGTGCGGCTGGCCTTGCCCCGGCTCATGGCTGCCGTGTCCACGGGGCCGGGGCGTATCGTGCCCTCATGCGCATCGAGCTCAGCTCCGTGATCCCCCATCGGCTGGAGGACGTGGTGGCCTGGCATCAGCGGCCGGGCGCACTGGTGCGGATGATCCCGCCGGCGCTGGGCAGCGTGGAGGATCCTCGCCAGGGCGGCATCGAGGACGGCACGCGGGTGCGCACCCGTCTGGGTCCCGCGCAGCTGGGACGGATCCGCCCGGAATGGACCCTCGAGCACTGCGACGTCACGCAGACCCCCACCTCCTTCTCCTTCGTGGATGCGCAGGTGACCGGCCCGTTCCGCGCCTGGCGGCACCACCACCACATGGAGCAGACCGACGACGGTGCGAACACGCGACTGCAGGAGACCATCGACCCCCGCCTGCCGCGAGGGGCCGGGATCGGCGAGCGCATCGCCGCTGGCCAGGTGCGGCGGATGCTGGACTTCCGGGCCGCGCAGCTGGAGCAGGATCTGGACCTGCATCGGCGCCTGGCAGGTGTGCCGCGCCTGACGGTGGCGGTGGCCGGGGCCTCCGGTTTGATCGGCACGCAGTTGACCGCGCTGCTGAGCACCGGTGGGCACCGCGTGCTGCGGATGGTGCGGGGCAGGCGGGCGGGCGAGGGGGAGATCGCGTGGGACCCGGCGGCCGGGGTGCTGGATCCGTCGGACCTCGAGGGGGTCGATGCGGTGGTGAACCTGGCCGGGCGCAGCATCGCGACCCGGATGACGGCCCGCGCCAAGCACGAGATCCTGGCCTCCCGCACCTCCTCGTCGGGGCTGATCGCCCGCACCCTGGCCCAGCTGGCCCGCAGCGGGTCCGGGCCGCGCATTCTGGTGCAGGCCAGCGGCATCGGTTACTACGGTGCGAGGCGCCCCGGTGAGCTGCTCACCGAGGACTCCGCACCGGGCGAGGACGTGCTGGCGAACGTGTGCCGGGCGTGGGAGGAGCAGATGGCTCCGGCCGCCCAGGCGGGGGTGCGCACCTGCGCTGTGCGCACCGGGATCGTGCTGACCGATGTGGGAGGTGCGCTGGCACCGCAGCTGCCGCTGTTCCTGGCCGGTGTGGGCGGCCCGCTCACCTCTCGGGACGCGGCGATCAGCTGGATCACGCTGGATGACATGGCGCGCAGCTACGTGCACGCCCTGCTCACCGACGCGCTCGACGGCCCGGTGAACGCGGTGGCCCCGCAGCCGACGACGGCCGGCGAGCTGGCCCGCACCCTGGGCAGGGTGCTGCACCGCCCCTCCGCCGTGCCGGTGCCGCCGTTCGGTCCGCGACTGGTGCTGGGCCGGGAGGGGGCACGCGCGATCGTGGAGACCGATCAGCGGGTGAGCGATGAGCATCTGCGCGCCAGCGGCTTCCAGGCGGCGCACCCCGAGCTGGAGGGCGCCCTGCGGCACGTGCTGCGGCGCTGATCCGCACGGCCGGCCCACGATAAGGGCCAATGCCGCGCGAACCCATTGTCATAGTGTGTGCCACACAGTATCGTGTGTTCCATGAACGATGTGTTCGATACCCACCTGCAGGAGCTGCGGCGCGGCACCGTGGTGCTGGCCTGCCTGCAGCTGCTGCGCGCCCCCGGCTACGGCTACGGGCTGCTGCAGGACCTCGAACGCCTCGGCTTCGCCACGGACGCGAACACGCTGTACCCCCTGCTGCGCCGCCTGGAGAAGCAGGGCCACCTCACCAGCGAATGGAACACCGAGGAGGCCCGGCCGCGGAAGTTCTACCGCACCTCAGCCACCGGCATCTCCCTGGCCGATGCGCTCACCTCGGAGTGGACGGCGCTGACCGCAGCCATCGCATCCCTCACCCCCGGCTCCCCCACCCTCGCGACCGAGGAGAACTGACCCTGCTGGGCCGGGGACTGCTGGTGAACCCCGCGTTCACCGAGGCCGTGCTCCTGGGCAACGGCGTGGATGCGGACGTGGTGCGCATCCTCGGTGTGCTGCTGGGCGTGGGCGTGACGGCCATCGCGGCGTGGGATGCGGCCAGTGGATGGGTGAAGGCGCGGCGCTCCACCGGCCCGGCCCGCTGAGAACGGCCCGGCCGCTCCGGTGCCGTGCTGGCCGACTGTTCGGCGGACGCGCCCCGGCCAATGCCGCTTGTTCTAGACCGGCCGCGCCGCGCCGCGCCGCGCCGCCCGGGTCGAAACGACGCCCCCCGCCCCGGGAGATGCCCTGCGGTCCGGACCTGGGCGAGAGGGCCTCACCCCGACCTCACACACCGGGCTGAACAAGGGTGAGAAAGGCGATTCCCTCAGCGCAGAGAGACTGGACACTCGTAGAGTGGCGGGCACCGGCGTGGGCTGCGGACGCTCCGCTCAGCGCCGGGCCGAGCGCCCCGCCCGCCTCGCCGAAGGAGCCCACCCGTGGACCTCGCCAAGTCGCTGACTCGTCGACTCGCTGGCATTGTCTCGCCCACCTCGGGCACAGATTCCAAGCAGCTGTACTTCGCGGCGCTGCTGGTGGGGTTCTCGGCGCTGGTCAGCATCTCGCATCCCGAGCTGGTGCTGGCCGCGAACTACCTCACTGCTCTCGGCATGCTCGCCCTGGCGACCATGCTCGCGCTCACGGTCCGGTGGGAGGATGTCAGGCCCGCCTGGGGTGCGGTGGTGCCGGTGCTGGACATGGGTGCGGTCGCGCTCGCACGGGATGCGGCCCGAGAGCACACAATCGCGATCTCGCTGCTGATGCGGGTGCCCACCCTGTGGCTCGCCGCCCGGCTGCGGCGTCATGACGTGCTGATCGCGGTGGCGTGCACCTTGGTGATGATCTCTCTGCCCTCGCTGGTGCGCGCCTCGCACATCGACTCCCTCGCGGTGGCGCATTCACTGGTGTGCCCTTCATCGTGCTGCAGATCGGAATGCTGACCGTCGGGGCGCTGACGGTGATGGACGGTCGGAGCCAGCAGCTCGCCGAGGCGCTTGCGGAGCAGGAGTCGCTGCTCGAATCCGCAGCCGCGTCGGAGCGGCTGCTGGAGAACGTGATCGACTCCGTGGACGTGGGGATCGTGGTGGTGGATCGTGATGGCCACGATGTGCTGATGAATCGCGCCCAGCGACGGATCCATCACCTTGCCTCCCCGCCGGGCAACGACGATCCGAACGAGTCCCAGCTGATCGTTCGGTATCCGTGGTCGGCTCTGCCAATGCCTCCCGAGCAGCGTCCGGTACGTCGCGCCGTGCTGCAGGAGACGTTCACCAACTCGCTCGTGGCGATGGGACCGCTGCAGCGCGAGGCGAGCGTGTTCTCCGCCTCAGCCCGGCAGATCATCGATCACCGAGGGGAGCGCTCGGGCGCGATGGTGGTCTTCTCCGATGTCACCTCGTACATCGAAACGGTGCGCTCTCAGGAGCAGTTCGTGGCCGCTGTCTCCCATGAGCTCCGCACCCCGCTGACCTCCGTGATCGGCTACCTCGAGCTCGCTCAGGATGACGGGGACCTCTCGAGGCAGACGGCCTCGTACCTCCAGGTCGCGCAGCGCAACGCGGATCAGCTGCTGCTGATCGTGTAGGACCTGCTCGCGGACCAGCTGCTGCTGATCGTGCAGGACCTGCTCGCGGATCAGGTGGCCCGCTCGGGCACGGAGCAGCTCACGCTGCGTCCGGCGCGCCTGTCCGAGGTAGCGCAGCAGGCCGCGGAGTCGGTGGCGCTGCGGGCCGAGGAGCGGGGCATCACCCTGGAGCGCAAGATCGTCGAGACCCCGGAGCTCCCGCTGGACGCGCAGCGTCTCCAGCAGGCGGTGGGGAACCTGCTGTCCAATGCCCTGAAGTACACGCCGCGCGGCGGGACCGTCTGCGTGCACACCGCGGTGGAGGATCACCATCTCGAGCTCGCGGTCACCGACACCGGGATCGGAATATCCGATCAGGAGCAGACGAACCTGTTCACCGACTACTACCGCACCGAGGCGGCCCGCAACAGCGACATCCCCGGCCACGGCATCGGGCTGTCGCTGACCCGGCGGATCGTGGTCGCCCACGGCGGTCAGATCAGCTTGAGCTCCCGCCCGGGCGAGGGGTCGACCTTCACCATCCGGTTCGGTCTGGACGAGGTCGAGTGGGCGGATCGGGCGTGAACAGGCGGCGGGCGGCCTGGATCTCACACCTCAGCTCGCCCCGTCGATCACCCGCAGCACATCGTCCGCCTGGAAGGCTTCCGAGCGGCGGTATCTACCTGTTCCCGGAGTGAGGATCCCACGGGTGACCAGGGTGTCCACGGCGCGATGCGCGGCCACTGCAGAGACTCCCAGCTGCTCAGCGATGAACTTCGCGGTGACGACCGGCTGCTCCCTGAGGACCGGGAGGATCCGGCGGGCCGAGGAATCGGCGCGCAGGCCCGCGGCCTTCTCCGCGAGCAGCGTGTCGAGGGCACGGATCTCGTCCTGGACGCCCTGCATCCGCTCGCATGCCTCGGCGGCGATCTCGACGAAGAATCGCACCCACGCGTTCAGTGCCTCCGCCGCCTCTGACGGGTCGTCCGTACGTGAAGTGCTGAGATGCTGCACGTACTCCCGCTCTCGTGCACGGATCGCGGTGGAGACGGGGAGGAGGCCGGAGCGCACGACGCCACCACGTTCGAGGACCGCGTGGATCAGTGCTCGTCCGGCGCGTCCGTTTCCGTCCTCGAACGGGTGGATGGACTCGAACTGCAGGTGGCCGATGGCGGCGAGCAGAAGGGGATGCTCTCCGGAGCTGCTGAGGTACTGCAGGAAATCCTCCACCAGGGCGGGGACCTCACCCGGCGGAGGGGCCACATACTCTGCGCGGAGCTTGTCCCGGCCGCCGATCCACACGTCCACCCGGCGCAGACCTTCCGAGGCGCCCACCACTCCCAGCGCACGATGGACTTGCTCGACATCACCAATGGTCCATTCATCGCGCCCCGCGAGCTCCTCGATCGCGTCGCGCGTCGCCTGGACGTTGCGGGCCACGCTCATGGCCTCGTGATTGCGCAGGTGGTCCTGCTGATCGCCGAGCTGGGCGTAGGAGACGTCCCGACCGGAGGCATTGACGCGTTCGATCCGCGAGGAGGCGATGGACTCGGAGCGCAGGAGCAGGGGGTAGATGCCCCGTCGCGTCGCCTCATCGACCTGCGCGGAGGTCGCAGTGATGAGGCTGGCGATCTCGAGTGCTTCCTCCCGCAGCTCCCGCCCGAGCAGAGCTCCCACGTCCTGCTCGGCGAGACGTGCAGGCACGTAGTAGGAGTAGGCGCCGCCCCGTCGTTCCGCCGCCGTCGCACCTCGGAAGTCGGGCTGCTGACGGCCTGGCAGCCATGAGCCATGGATACCCATGAGCACCCCTTCAGTAAACCTTAGATGCATAAGGTTAACTGAACCTTGTCCGGGGTTCACGCTCGCAGCATGGCTGCCGGCTCAGTCCCCCTCGGAGCGGGGCGCCGGCGCCTCCTCGGCCGTGCGCTTCTTCTGCCGTCGTTCCCGCAACCCGGAGCCGACGGTCCAGGCCGCGTAGACGAACAGCGCACCGGCGAGGGTGGGCACCGCCCAGTTGCGGGTGCTGCCGTCGATGGCCTGGTTCGCCCAGCCCAGGTTAGGGATCGCGTACCAGACCTTCCCCCGGATCTGCGCGGGCTGGACCCGTTCGGGATCGGGGGTGTTGTTCGCGTCGCCCTGGGTGGTGAAGCGAATCTCCCCGGTGCCGCTGTCCGTGCTGCGGGCGATCACACGGTGTGTCGCCACCGCAGGCTTGCCGGATTCGATCTGGAAGGTGATCACGTCCCCCACCCCGATCTCCTTGGGGGTCCGGATCACTCCGGTGTGCGCACGGCGTGAGATGTCCGACACTTCCCTTTCGGGGTGATTAAGCGCGGCCCCGAAGTGTCACTACCCAGGCGGCGTTCCAGTCCGCCAGCCCCTCCCACGTGGTCGCGCTCGACATCGGGCTGGGGCAGCGCCCGCTGACGAACGACGTCGAGATGAAGCAGGCCACAGCTGCCCCTCCCCCGTTCGATGTGATGTGGGCGGCACCGCTCCCGTTGACCCGCGCCAGGGTCAGAAGATTCCGATAAGAAGATTCCGATAACGAGCCCGTCCGGACGCTTCTCCGAGTCCCCGCCCGCGGGGGTCGGCCTGATCCGGGACCTGACGCGCGAGGTGTCGATGTCCATCTCGCTGCTGGCGCTGATCCCGGTCATGTGGCTGTCCGCCCGTCTGCGCCGCACGGGCGTACTGATCTCGCTGTTCGCGGTCACCGTGGCGATCTCGGTGCCCGCGCTGGTGCGCGGCGGGGAACTGGACTCGATGATCCTGGCGCACGCGCTGCTGATGCCCCTCACGGTGCTGCAGATCGGCCTGCTCACCGAGGGGGCGCTGGGCCTGCTGGATCGGCGCAACGAGCGGCTGCAGAAGACCGTCGCGGAGCGGGAGACGATGATCGGCGAGCTCGACGCCTCCGCTCAGCTGCTGCAGAGCATCCTGGACACCGTGGATGTGGGCATCGTGGTCGTCGACGCGGACGGCCACGACATCCTCATGAACACCCGGCAGCGGCGGATCCACACCCTCGCCACCCCTTCGGGAAACGACGACCCCAACGAAGCGGAGCTGCTGCTGCGCTACCCGGGGACGTCGCTGCCAATCCCGGTGGACGAGCGCCCGGTGCGCAGGGCGGTGCTGCAGGAGTCCTTCAGCAACTACCTGGTCGCAGTGGGCCCGCCGGGTGAGGGCGGAGCTGCCTTCTCCGCCTCGGCGCGGCAGATCCTGGACCGGCACGGCGAACGGGCCGGGGCGGTGGTGGTGTTCTCCGACGTCACCTCGTACCTCGAAACGGTCCGCTCGCAGGAGCAGTTCGTCGCCTCGGTGTCCCATGAGCTGCGCACCCCGCTGACCTCAGTGATCGGCTACCTGGAACTGGCCCAGGACGACCTGGACCTGTCGAAGGAGACCGCGAGCTACCTGCAGGTCGCGCATCGCAACGCGGAGCAGCTGCTGGTGATCGTGGGGGACCTGCTGCAGGATCAGGTGAGCCGCTCCGGAGTGGAGAAGCTGGTGCTGCGGCCGGGCCGGCTCTCCGAGATCGCCGAGAATTCCGTGGAGTCCTTCGCGCTGCGCGCCGAGGAGGCCGGAATCGCCCTCATCTCGGATCTGCAGCCCACGCCGGAGATGCCGGTGGACACCGCCCGCATGCAGCAGGCCGTCGACAACCTGCTCTCCAACGCCGTGAAATACACGCAACGCGGTGGGACGGTCACGGTCGCCACCGAGATGATCGAGGGCCATGCAGAGCTGCGGGTCACCGACACCGGGATCGGCATGACCGCGCAGGAGCAGACCAACCTGTTCACCGACTTCTACCGCACCGAGACCGCCCGCAACAGCGACATCCCCGGCCACGGCATCGGCCTCTCGCTCACGCGGCGGATCGTCGTCTCCCACAACGGGCAGATCAGCGTGCGCTCCCAGCCCGGGGAGGGCTCGACCTTCCGGATCCGCTTCGCGGTGGAGTAGTCGTCAGGAGCCGACGAGCAGGGCGGAGCTGTTCGCCCGGTGGACGAGCTCCTCGCACACGGCGCCGTCGGCATCGAGCAGCTCGAGGCGGGCGGTGAGGGTCGCGGTGGAGTCGGCCTCGTCGATCTACCTGCTCACCCGCGTTTCCGTCTCGTTCCACCCTGGGTGAAGCAAGGTCACATCCACGCTGGGTGGAAGTCGGGCAATACGACTCCTGAACAAACCCTGAGTGCGCTACATTGGTCGGTTGAATGCGGTTTTGCGCTCGCCTGCGCACGTGGGCAGGGCCGTCCGTAGCGGTCCGGGCCCGCCGGGGGCCATGACGTCGATGGAATGGAAGCCTGTGGAGCTGCAGAACTACCTGTCGATCCTGAGGGATCGATGGATTCCCGCTTTGATCGCCGCTCTCCTCGTGCTCGGAGCAGTCGTAGGGTTCACCCTCCTGCAGACCCCGACGTACCAGGCGAAGAACCGGATGTTCGTGCAGACCCAGGCGGGTGGCTCGGTCACCGAGCTCAACAGCGGTGTCACCTTCGCGAGGCAGCAGATCACCAGCTACGCCGATCTGGCCACCACTCCCCTGGTGCTGGAACCGGTGATCGAGGAACTGGGCCTGGATTCCTCCCCGCAGGACCTGGCGAGCCAGATCTCCACCTCGGTGCCGCCGGAGACGCTGATCCTGGAGATCACGGCCTCGTCGGAGGATTCGGGGCAGGCAGCGGAGATCGCAAACGCCACCGCCGAGAGCCTGCGCCAGACGGTCTCCGAGCTGGAGTCCGACGGCAACACCTCCTCGGTGGAGCTGACCGTGATCGCCCCGGCCACCACTCCGTCATCGCCAGCCTCCCCCAACCTGCCTCGCAACCTCGCGGTGGGCCTGGTGCTGGCCCTGATGGCGGGGGTGGCCACCGCGATCATCCGTGACCTGCTGGACAACCGGGTGCGCCGCCCCGAGGACATCGAGAAGACCTTCGAGCGCCCGGTGATCGCGAAGATCCCGTCCAGCCGAGACACCAAGCACCTCCCGTTGATCGCGGCGCAGCACCCGCAGAGCCTGCAGGCGGAGGCCTACCGTGACCTGCGCACCAATCTGCAGTTCATGGGGCTGGCGGAGGGGCAGCGCAGTGTGCTGATCACCTCCTCGCTGCCCGGCGAGGGCAAGTCCAGTTCCGCGATCAATCTCGCGCACGTGATCGCTCAGTCCGGAGCCCGCGTGCTGCTGATCGACGCCGATCTGCGCCGCCCCTCGATCCACCAGTACCTGAGCCTGGAGGGCAATGCCGGCCTCACCACCGTGCTGATCGGTGAAGCGGAGCTCGACGAGCTGGTCCAGCCGCTGGAGACGGAGGGCCTCGATGTGCTCACCTCCGGCCCCATCCCCCCGAACCCCAGTGAGATGGTGGGCAGCGAGAAGATGGAGCAGCTGCTGGCCACCGCGATGGCACAGTACGACTTCGTAGTTGTGGATGCCCCGCCGCTGCTGGCCGTCACCGATGCTGTGGTGCTCTCCCACCACGTGGGCGGAGCACTGGTGGTGGCGCGCAGCGAGGCCGTGAAGAAGCAGCAGCTGGCACAGGCGCTGGAGAAGCTAGAATCCGCCGGTGGCCGCACGCTGGGCGTGATCCTGAACCGGGTGCCCACCGGGAACCGGGGTGCGTAC
Source organism: Brachybacterium sp. p3-SID957 (assembly GCF_025144775.1). Lineage (NCBI taxonomy): Bacteria > Bacillati > Actinomycetota > Actinomycetes > Micrococcales > Dermabacteraceae > Brachybacterium > Brachybacterium sp. p3-SID957. Next base: position 27,456 of record NZ_JALXKT010000030.1, read on the forward strand.
TCGTACACCTACACCTACTCCTCGGACGAGTCCGCGGTGAAGCCGAGCGCGGTGGCCGAAGCCGCCGGATCGGTGACACCTGCCCCCACGACAGAAACCTCGGTCGCTGCGGAGCCGACCCGGCCGCAACAACTTGAACAGGACGCCCCTCATGACGAGCTCGGCTCCTACCTGCGTCCCACGCGTCGCCGTGCCGGGCGCAGGCGGGCCAGCACGCGACCTGATGATCCCAGCACCACGCCGCGCACCTGGCCGGTGGCATCCGGAAGCAGGAGCGAGGACGCTCACCGATGAGCCGCGGTTCGATCCTGGTGGTGTGCACGGGGAACATCTGCCGCTCCCCCGTGGGCGAGGCGATCCTGCATGACGCACTTGGCGGAGCCGGGATCGACGTGGCCAGCGCAGGTACGCATGCCGCGGCAGGCCGGACTGCGGCACCGGAGACGGTCGAGTTCATCTCCCGACATCTCGGCCGAGAGCTCGACCACGTGGGCCGGCAACTGGACAAGCGCACCGCCGAGGCCGCTGACCTGATCATCACCATGACCGAGGAGCACCGGTCGTGGGTGGCAGGCATCGCACCGCGCACCGTGCGGCGCATCTTCACCCTGGTCGAGCTGGAGCACGTACTGGCGTTGCTGCCCCCGGAGCAGAGCTTCGATACTGTTCGTGAGCTGGCCATGGCCGCCTCACGGCTACGAGCCCGCGCCGGGATCGACAGCACCTCCAAGGACATCGCCGACCCCTACGGCGGCGCAGCCCAAGGGTACGAAGAGTCGTTCCGCCTCGTTGCCGAGGTGTGTGGTCGCATCGTGCCCGCCCTTCGTCAGCATCTCCACCTCGACCCAGGAGCACCCCAGCATGGCTGATCGCATCTTCCTGTCCCCACCCGATGTCACCGCTGCCGAGGAGGAGGCCATCATCAGGGCGTTCCGCGGCGGGTGGATCGCCCCCCTGGGGCCGGAGGTGGACGCCTTCGAGCAGGAGCTTGCAGAGTTCTGCGGGCGCGAACATGCGGTTGCTCTCTCCTCCGGTACGGCCGCTCTTCATCTCGCGCTGATCCAGCTCGGTGCCGGTGCCGGGGATGTGGTGGTCACCTCGACGATGACCTTCGCCGCCACCGCGAACGCCATCGTGTACACCGGTGCTGAGCCGGTGTTCATCGACTGCGACGAGACCGGCTCCATGGATCCCGATCTGCTGGCCCGTGCACTCGAGGAGCTGACGGACCAGGGACGATCAGTGCGTGCGATCGTGCCGGTGGATCTGCTGGGCAAGGTGGTCGATCACGCAAGGATCGGGAGCATCGCCGAGCAGTACGGCGTGCCGGTGCTCTCAGATGCAGCGGAGTCCGTCGGAGCGCTGCGCGATAGCCGCCCCGCGCCCGCCTACGGCGTGGCCGCGGCAGTCTCGTTCAACGGGAACAAGATCATGACCACCTCCGGCGGTGGCGCTCTGCTCACAGACGACCCCGACATGGCCTCTCGCACCCGGTACCTGGCCACTCAAGCCCGGCAGCCGGTCATCCACTACGAGCACACGGACATCGGGTACAACTACCGGCTCTCGAATCTGCTGGCGGCCCTGGGGCGTGCACAGCTGAAGCGACTCCCGCAGATGATCGAGCGCCGCCACGCCATCCGTCGCACGTACGTGGAGCTGGCGAGGGGGATCGAGGGGGTCACGGTATTCGGCCTGCCCGATACCAGCAAGGACGACTCCACCCGCGACAACGCCTGGCTCACCTCGATCCTCATCGACGAGACAGCAGCGGGTTTCTCCTCGAGCGACCTGCAGGCCCACCTCACCGGTATGGACATCGAGGCCCGGCCGCTGTGGAAGCCGATGCACCTCCAGCCTGTGTTCGAGGACAGGACTGCATACGTGAACGGAACATCGGAAGAGCTGTTCCGCACCGGACTGTCCCTGCCCAGCGGGTCGGCGCATGATGACCAGACCATCGACCGCGTCTGCACCGCGATCAGCACATTCGCGAGTTCTGTGCGGTGAAGCTCTACGACCCGGTGAAGCGGGCACTCGATGTCGCCGTGTCCCTTCCCCTCGCAGTGGTGACCCTCCCGTTGCAGGCAGTCGTCGCTGCAGCTGTGAGGGTCAAGCTGGGCTCCCCCGTGCTGTTCAGGCAGCGTAGGCCGGGCCTGCACGGGAAGCCCTTCGAGCTGCTCAAGTTCCGCAGCATGCGGAATCCCTCGTACGAGGGCGAGCCGGACGGTGATCGTCTGACCAGGTTCGGCCAGATCCTCCGTTCCACGAGTCTGGACGAACTGCCGTCGCTGTGGAACGTGGTGCGCGGGGATATGAGCCTGGTGGGTCCACGCCCCCTGCTGATGGAGTACCTAGAGCTGTACACGCCGGAACAAGCGCGCCGCCACGACGTGCGGCCCGGAGTCACCGGTCTGGCCCAGGTGAGCGGGAGGAATGCGACCACCTGGGACCAGCGCTTCGCGTACGACGTTCAGTACACGCGCGATCGTTCTCTCTCCCTCGACATTTGGATCCTCTGGCGCACCATCTTGACCGTTCTGAAGCGTGATGGCATCAGCGCAGAGGGCTCGGCCACCATGCCGAGGTTCCGCGGCGCCACCACACCTGCTGGCAACACGGATAGTGAGGACACAGCGTAATGACAGGCGAGCCTCTGGTCATTGTCGGAGCTGCGGGCACCGGGAGAGAGACCCTCGACGTCGTCGACGCGATGAACCGCGAAGGCGCTGGCATCGACGTGCTCGGTGTGCTCGATGACTACCCCGCCCCTGCGCACCTCGAGCGCCTCGCAGCCAGGGATGTTCCTTTCCTCGGCCGTGTGGATGACTGGCTCTCCACGCGCACCGAGAGGTGCGGCTTCGTCGTAGCCATCGCATGGCCCCATGTCAGGCGACGCGTCGCAGAGCAGTTCGAGGAGGCGGGTCACCTACCGTCCACACTGGTGCACCCGAAGGCGATCTTGGGCTCACAAGTGAGCCTCGGAGCAGGCACCGTCGTCTACGCGGCAGCACAGATCTCGACCAACGTGAACATCGGTCGGCACGGGATCATCAATGCCCAGTGTTATGTCGGACACGATTCGACCTTAGACGACTTCGTCTCGGTTAATCCTGGCGCCCGTATTTCTGGCGAGGCATATTGCGGACCGGACGTGCTTATCGGTGGGAGTGCGACCATTCTCCAAGGCCTGGCCATCGGTGGCGGATCAATCATCGGGGCTTCCGCGCTCGTAACTAAGAACGTTCCAGGCGGGGTCACAGTGAGGGGCGTGCCGGGGCGATGGTGATGATGACCGTAAGCAGATGGGCGAAGCCCTGCAGTCATTCGACGACTGAATCCACGAGGAGATGATCATGACCGAAAAGAGCGTCGAGGGCGCCACCATTGCGATCACAGGGGGCACCGGCTCCTTCGGCAGGACGATGACCCGCAGCCTGTTGCAACGCGGCGCCGGGCAGATCCACATCCTCAGTCGCGATGAGGCCAAGCAGGACGAAATGCGCAAAGAGTTCGACGACCCACGCCTACGGTTCTTCCTCGGCGACGTCCGCGACGCCCCGTCGGTCGAACAGGCATTCGTAGACGCTGACTTTGCGTTCCACGCTGCCGCACTAAAGCAGGTGCCCTCGTGTGAATTCTTCCCGCAACAGGCAGTGCTGACAAACGTGAAGGGTAGCCAGAACGTTATCGACGCGGCAATGCGCTGTGGTGTGCGCTCGCTGGTGATGCTCAGTACCGACAAGGCCGTATACCCGGTCAATGCGATGGGCATGACGAAGGCGCTGATGGAGAAGACAGCGCAGGCCTTCGCCCGGAACTACCCCAACTCCTCGACTGTGGTATCAATGACCCGCTACGGCAACGTAATGTACTCCCGCGGCTCAGTGATCCCTTTGTTCGTGAAGCAGGTACTGGAGCGCAGGGAGCTGACCGTGACCGAGCCGATGATGACTCGCTTCCTGATGTCGCTTGCGGAGTCGGTGGACCTCGTGGAGCACGCCTTCCTCCACGCCGAGCCAGGCGACCTGTTCGTTCGCAAGGCGCCGGCCTCGACCGTAGCGGACCTCGCACGGGCTGTCGCCGCGCTGCTCGGCCGGAAGGATGCGGAGGTGCGCACCATCGGTATCCGCCACGGCGAGAAGATGCACGAGACACTGCTGTCGTCGGAGGAGGCCGCTCGCGCTCGGGACGAGGGCCTGTACTTCCGCGTTCCGCTAGATGCCCGGTCCCTGCAGTACGACAAATATGTGGATGAGGGCAACGAGGAGCAGGTCCTCCTGCAGGATTACACGAGCGAGAACACCACGCGCATGGACGTTGATGGCACCAAAGAATTACTGATGACCGTCCCGGAGATGCGACGGATCGTCGAACAGCTCGGATGAAGGTGCACTCAGCAGCCGCCCCCGTCTCGAGCTGGTCGTCCGTCCCCGACCTCTAATCCTGTGAGCACGCTGACGAGCAAACGCTCAAAGACATCATTAATCCTGAGGAGACCCCCGATGACCAAGGTGATGACCATCGTCGGTACACGGCCGGAGATCATCCGGCTAGCGGCCACCCTGAAGCGCCTGGACGAAACCGTAGATCACATCCTGGTCCACACCGGCCAAAACTACGACTACGAACTCAACCAGATCTTCTTCGAAGAGCTCGGTCTGCGTACCCCCGACCACTTCCTGGGCGTGGACACCTCCTCGCTTGGTGCAGTACTGGGCGGCGTACTGGTCGAGACCGAGCGTGTCCTCGAGTTGGAGAAACCTGACGCCTTGCTGGTGCTGGGCGACACGAACAGTTGCATCGCTGCGCTAATGGCGGCTCGCAAGGGGATCCCGGTTTACCACATGGAGGCTGGCAACCGCTCCTTTGACAGCAACGTGCCGGAAGAGACCAACCGACGAATGGTCGACCATGTCTCTGACTACAACCTGGCGTACACCGAGCATGCGCGCCGCAATCTACTCAACGAGGGTAAGCACCCTCGACAGGTGCTGGTGACGGGCTCTCCGATGCGCGAGGTTCTCGCGCATCAGCGGGAAAAGATCGACGCCTCCGACGTGCTGCCGCGCCTGGGTCTCTCGGAGCAGGGTTACTTCCTGGTGAGCGCCCATCGCGAGGAGAATGTGGATTCCCCGGCGCGACTGTCAAATCTGCTCGATGCGCTCGAAGCCCTCTACCAAAAATATGGCCTGCCCATCCTCGTCTCGACCCATCCGCGCACCCGTAAGCGTCTGGAGGCGCTCAGCCGTGAGGTCGAGGGCGTGACCTGGCACAAGCCGCTGGGGTTCAATGACTACAACTGCCTGCAACTCAACGCCGCATGTGTGCTCTCGGACAGCGGCACCATTGCGGAGGAGAGCACCATTCTTGGGTTCCCCGCGGTGACGCTGCGCGACTCCATTGAGCGCCCGGAGGCTCTGGACACCGGCTCGATCATCATGACTGGCCTAGACACGGAAAACGTCTTGGAAGCGGTGGGCATCGCAATGACCCGCTCCAATGCAGAGGTACCGGGCGACTACTGCATCGAGAATACGAGTGAGCGCGCGGTGAACTTCATCGTATCTACCTACCGCCGGTACGGGCAGTGGACGGGTCGACGGGCCTATGCCGACTGAAGCATCGCAGAACATGTCCCCTCCCTCTAAACGCCGCATCAAGAAAGATTGGTCCACGAGAAGTCTGCAGTTAGGTAGTCATGAGAGGTTCTCTACAGCCACGAGCTACACGACACGCATCGAACGCATAGGAACGAGCCGATGGGCTCCCCTGCTCGGCGCGATGAGTGCGGCCTCCGCCACAGGAAATCTGTTTCTCCCCACCGGTACGGGTCCGATACTCGTCGAGTTCTTCGCAAGCCTCTCCACCATTTTCACCGTTTTCGCCGCCGTGCTCCTATGGATGCTGGCACGGTTCAACGTCACCGGGGCCGAAGTGGGAGCAGCACTCCTAGTCGCTGCAATTCTTCCCTCAACACTTGTAGCGCAACAGACATCCGCCCTCGAATCGAAGACTGTACAGTTCGTGCTGACTGTCGTCATCGCATGGGCTTGCGCACGCCTAGTAACGAATCCAGCAGTTCTCAGGTGGTTCATTTTCTTCATAATGCTATACGGCATTAGCACTTTTTTCCTAATCGTTATGTTCGGGTCTTCGGACCCGAACACGGGGCGCTTATCTTACCTCGGGATGAACCCGATCGGTGTGGGACGAATGCTCGGTTACGGTCTCATCACCCTCATCGCACTCACGTCGATGAGATCTGCGGTGATCCGCTTCCTCGCTCTGGGGGCTGCTCTCGCCCTCGGCGCGGCGATGACTTTAACGCAGAGCTCCGGACCTATCGTGGCAAGCCTCGCCGCCCTGATGGTCGTCTTCCTCATCTCACAGACCCGCACTCACCTCAACACCCGGCTTCTCCTCCTCGGGTGCATTACGGCCTCTTCCACGGCCCTCTTGTTCCTGCTGTTCGCTCCTAGCACCGTCGACAGAGCGTGGCAGAACCTGGCGGAAGACCTTTCGGGGCGTCTTGCTCTGTGGCGACAGTCTCTAGAAATCTTTATCCGCAACCCCTTCGGCATCGGTCTCGCAAATATGCCAGAATTTACGCCGGGGAGGACCGCCGAAGGCCTGGAGTACAGTCACAACCTTTTTCTCGAAATCGGTGTGGAAGGCGGAGTGATCTTCCTTGCCACGGTAGCAATCCTAATCTTTTTATCGGCAAGCGCCACCCTGAAAATGCCACGGGATCGTTACTCGACATGCCTTGCACTTATCTGGCTTGCCGCCTTTGTCAATGCCCAGGTATCGAGCTCCATTGTCGGCAACCGTCTTTTCTGGGTAGTGCTTCTAATTCCGCTTGGCGCAGCCGTCGGCACCTCGTATAGCTTCTCACCGCGGAAGAATGGCCCGGCAGTGCGGGCTCCCCATCCGGGCGGCTACACGATATGAACGGATTCCTTTCGCTCGCCCGGCATTCCTTGACGAAGCTCCTCGCCGGGAACGTCTCGGCACAGGCCATCCAATTCCTCACTCTTGTCGTCATCGCACGACTGTACGAACCGGACCAAGTCGGCGCCTTTGGTTTGGCCACGGCCCTCGCGGCTGCCGTCTTCCCTTGGGCCGCCCTACGTCTCGAGTCCGCTGTCCCACTTTCCGAATCGCCCCAGCAGTGCCGTGCAATCGTCGCAACATCATTGACAGCGATCCTCTTAGTATCGGTAGCCACAGGGATCGCAGTCGATGTCCTCCGGCGAAGTGGTCTGCTCGGCGAATCCGCAACTAGCAAGACTGGCATTGCGGTGGCTTTTCTTGTAATATCCGCAGCATCGATTGCGCTGCTCAATCAAACGGCTGTCCTCGACGAACGGTATGGTCTCCTGTCGCTGCGCCCCGTTGTCCAGCAGGGTGTAACAGCAGTGGTTCAGATCGGTTCAGGGCTCGTGTGGCCGCTGTGGGGCTGGCTGGTCGGCGGCCAGGTCGCAGGCAGGCTTTCCGCCGCTCTAGTCATGCATCGCGCGACACGCAAATATCTTTCCCTACCCACCTTCAACATATTGAAGGATACTTTCCGGTCATTTCGCAGATTTCCTCTTGTTTTTACGCCCTCGACCATAATCAATGCTCTTGGCCAGCAGCTGCCGATACTCATAGCCGCCACACTTATTAGTGCGCGAGAAATGGGCGGGCTCTCGGTCGCATGGCAGATTTCCTTAGCGCCGGTTGCCTTAATCGCCGCGGCCGTCTCAGCGAATTTCTCAGGCGTTCTTGCGCGCAAACGAAGGGAATCCACCTTTGGGATCCGCAGAATGTACCTCCGCGTTTCGGGGGCTCTCTTCGTCGTGGCGGTACTAGTGATGGCACTTATGGTTTTTTTTGCGCCCAAACTCCTCATCCTCGTGCTCGGCGAGTCGTGGAGAGTAGCGGCTGACTATCTTCCGGTGCTCGCTCTCGTGACCGGAGCATGCCTTGTTGCGAATTCTGTTACGACGATCTTCACGATTTGCGACGGTGCATTCGAGTTTCTCGTATCCAATATTGCGAGAGTTCTCCTGATCCTCCTGTCCGCGCTGCCGCTCATAGTTTCGACACGGTCCGACTATACTGTGGTGTCAGTACTTTTCAGTGCGCTTGCGCTGGGATACCTCATCGCCTGGGCACTCGGATTGCTCGTTGCGACTCGAACTGACAGCCGCGGAGAGGCTAAATTCCACTGATCCACGGACTGCTAAGCGACCGGCCCGTGATCAGAAACGGCTTCAATTGACAAAAAGAGGGACCTAGCTGTTGCGGGTCATGACGTTGTAGTCACGGGCGCGGGATGAAGGAACGGGTCCCTGACCGGCACGATGGGTGGTGCTGAAGCCATTCACCTGCTGGAAGAGACCCGTTCCATGACCCACCGTAATGCCCCGCTGACCGTCCTTGGAAGACAGCGAGCTGTCACCGAGGTGCTCGGAAAGGGCCGCCCGATCGCGCATGTCGCGGCCGAGTTCCACATCGCTCGGGCCACTTTGT
>NZ_JALXKT010000031.1:0-35091 GCF_025144775.1 Brachybacterium sp. p3-SID957
CGTGGATGGAACTGATCAGGCCTTCGCGACCGACACCGTCACCGACCCTCCGGCGACCTTCTCGGCCGCCGCGTGCGCGCCCTCGGCAGGAGCAGCGGGGACCTGCACCTCGATGGCCAGCACCTCGCCGGCCACCAAATCGCGGTGCGCGGCCACGGCCTCCACCACCTGTGCGTCGCCGTCCACGGTGAGGCGGATGCGGTCCGAGACGTCGAAGCCGGCGTCGCGGCGGGCCGCCTGGATGGCGCGCACCACGTCGCGGGCCGTGCCTTCGGCCTCCAGCTCCGGGGTGACCCGGGTGTCCAGCACCAGGAAGTCACCGCCGCGCAGCACGCCCACGGCCCGGCCCTCCAGCGCTGCGGACTCCCCCGCCACCAGGTCCAGCGTGTACTCGCCATCGACAAGTTCCAGGCCGCCGGCGGTGACGGTGCCGTCGCCTGCCACGGACCAGTCGCCGGACTTGGCACCCTTGATGACCTGCTGCACCTGCTTGCCCAGGCGGGGTCCTGCGGCGCGGGCGTTCACGCTCAGGCGCTGCTCCACGCCCATGCCCTGGGCCTCCTCACTGGCGACGTCCAGCAGGCGCACTGCCTTGACGTTCAGCTCATCGCGCAGGATGCCGGCGAAGGGCTCCAGAGCGGCCGGCTCGGCGTGCACCACGGTCAGCTCCGCGAGGGGCAGCCGAGCGCGCAGTCCCTCCTTCTTCCGCAGGGCGTTGCCGGCGCTGGCCACGGCGCGCACGTCGTCCATGAAGGCGATCAGTGCATCCGCCTCCTCCCCGGCGGGGAACAGCGAGTCGTCGGGCCAGTCGGTCAGGTGCACGGAGCGGCCGCCGGTGAGCTGCTGCCAGATCTCCTCGGTGACCATGGGCAGCAGCGGCGCCGCCACCCGGCACAGCGTCTCCAGGCAGGTGGAGAGCACGTCGATCGCGGTCTCGTCGCCCTCCCAGAAACGGTCGCGGGAGCGGCGCACGTACCAGTTGGTGAGCATGTCCAGGTGGGACTGGATGGACGCGGCGGCATCGGCGATCGCCAGCTCGCTCATCTGCTCGCGCACCTCGCGCACCAGGCGCCCGGTTCGGGCTAGCAGGTAGCGGTCCATGACGTCGTCGGACTCGTAGCGAGCCTGGCCGCGATACCCGGTGGGGCGGCCGGTTGCATCCTTGGCACCGGCGGCGTTGGCGTACATGCCCAGGAAGTACCAGACGTTCCACAGCGGCAGCACCGTCTGCCGCACGGCGTCGCGGATCTGCGGCTCGGCCACCACCAGGTTGCCCCCGCGCAGGATCGGCGAGCTCATCAGGTACCAGCGCATGGCATCGGCGCCGTACTTGTCGAACATCTCCCGCACATCGGGGTAGTTGCGGCGCGACTTCGACATCTTCTCGCCGTCGTCGCCCAGCACGATGCCGTGGCAGATCACGCTGGAGAACGCGGGCCGGTCGAACAGGGACGTGGCCAGCACGTGCATCACGTAGAACCAGCCGCGGGTCTGCCCGATGTACTCCACGATGAAGTCGGCCGGGTTGTGGGACTCGAACCACTCGGTGTTCTCGAAGGGGTAGTGCACCTGCGCGAACGGCATGGACCCGGAGTCGAACCACACGTCGAACACGTCGGTGACACGGCGCATGATGGAGCGTCCGGTGGGGTCATCGGGGTTGGGGCGGGTGAGCTCGTCGATGTAGGGGCGGTGCAGGTTCACCTCACCGTTCTCGTCCACCGGGAGTCGCCCGAAGGCCTCCTCCAGCTCCGCGAGCGACCCGTACACCTCGATGCGCGGGTGGTTCGGGTCATCGCTCTTCCACACCGGGATCGGGGAGCCCCAGTAGCGGTTGCGGGAGATCGCCCAGTCGCGCGAGCCCTCCAGCCACTTGCCGAACTGGCCGTGCTTGACGTTGCCGGGCACCCAGGTGATCTGCTCGTTCAGGCGCAGCAGGTCCTCGTGCATGTCGGCGACCTTGATGAACCAGGAGCCCACGGCCTTGTAGATCAGGGGGTTCCGGCAGCGCCAGCAGTGCGGGTAGGAGTGCTCGTAGCTGGCCTCGCGCAGCAGGCGGCCATCGGCCTTGAGTGTGCGGATGATGGGCCGGTTGGCCTCGAACACCTGCACCCCGGCGATGGCATCCAGGGCCGTGCCGCGGAACAGGTCGAGGAACTGGGCGCCCTCGTCGACCGAGACGATCACCGGGATCCCGTAGGAGGCGTTGACCTTCTGGTCCTCCTCACCGTAGGCGGTGGCCTGGTGGACCACGCCGGTGCCGTCCTCGGTGGAGACGTAGTCCGCGACGGTCACGATCCACGCGTTCTCGGTGCCCCAGCGCTCGCGGTCCGCGGAGTACACGTCCCACAGCGGCTGGTAGGTCACGTACTCGAGCTCCGCACCGGCGAAGCTGCGCTCCTCGACCGCGGCCTGGGCGGCCTCGGCGTCGGCGTAGCCCAGCAGGCTCGCATGCGCGGCCAGCAGTTCGGCGGCCAGCAGATAGCGGACCTCACCGGCGGCGGCGCCGTCGGCCGCGCCCTCGGGGCCGGCCGGGACCACCACGTAGGTGACCTCGGGGCCGACGGCCAGGGAGAAGTTGGTGGGCAGGGTCCACGGGGTGGTGGTCCAGGCAATCGCCCGCACGCCCTCGATGCCCAGCTGGGCGGCCTTGTCCCCGGTGAAGGGGAAGGTGACGGTGACCGAGGGGTCCTGCCGCATCTGGTAGACGTCGTCGTCCATGCGCAGCTCGTGGGAGCTGAGCGGGGTCTGGTCCTTCCAGCAGTACGGCAGCACTGAGTAGCCCTCGTAGGCGCGGTCGCGGTCGTACAGGGTCTTGAACGCCCACAGCACGGACTCCATGAAGGAGGCATCCAGGGTCTTGTAATCGTTCTCGAAGTCCACCCAGCGGGCCTGCCGCTCGACGTACTCCTCCCAGTCCTTGGTGTACGTCAGCACCGAGGCCTCGGCGGCGGCGTTGAACTGGCCAACCCCCATCTGCTCGATCTCGTGCTTCTCGGTCATGCCGAGCTCTCGCATGGCCTCCAGCTCCGCGGGCAGGCCGTGGGTGTCCCAGCCGAAGCGGCGGTCCACCTTCTGGCCGCACATGGTGCGGAAGCGCGGCACCACGTCCTTGACGAAGCCAGTCAGCAGGTGCCCGTAGTGCGGCAGGCCGTTGGCGAAGGGCGGGCCGTCGTAGAACACGTACTCGTCGGCGCCGTCGCGCTGGGCGATGGAGGTGCGGAAGGTGTCGTCCTGACGCCAGAACGCGAGGATGCGCTCCTCGAGCTCGGGCAGGTTCGGGGAGGGGACGAGGGCGGCTCCGGTGACCGGGTAGACCATGGGGGACCTTCCAGAGGGTGGCGGACTGCGGCTGTGCTGCCCGAGGACGCCGCCGCTGCCCCTGCGGGCGCGGCCTGCGCGGTACCACCTCGGTTGACCCTCTCGCCAGCGGGCGGGCGCGGGGGATCCCCTTGTTCCTCAGCTGTGACGGGCTGGTCCCGGCGGGTTCTACTGGGCCGACTCCCCCGCTGCGACTCGGCGCCGAGGTGGGGGTGGCGGCTGTTCTTCCCGCGGCTCACCGGTGATGGCCGGGTCGATGCCGATGCGATCAGTGTAGCCAGGCACCGGCGGCGGGCGGAACCGGTGCGGTCAGCGCACGGCAGTGGGATCGGCCTCATCCGCGAGGAGCTCTCCCTCCTTTCGGTCCGCGTCGTCGCGATGGACCTCCCGCGGTATCAGCGCGATCACCAGCAGCCCGAGGGAGGCACCCAGCAGGGCCAGCACCCCTACCAGCCACAGGTCCCAGCGCGGGGTGGGCACCACGGACGCGGCGGCGATGATCGCACCGAGCAGCAGCATGATGCCGAGCGCCACGGTGAGTGGGCGGCGGGTGGCCGGGACAGCGGAGAGATCATCGTCGATCGAGGGCTCTGGGGCGGTGGCGGTGTCCGGGGTGCTCATGGGGTCTCCTCCTGGGCGGGGGTGCCGGGATAGGGCTGGATGCGGATGTCACCGAGACCGGTGTAGGCGTGGACGACGAGCGGCGCATCAGCTCCCCCGGTGACCGAGGGCTGGCCGTGCACCTCACCGAGATCACTGTGGGCGTGCAGCTCGACCAGCGAGGGGTCCTTCGGAAGGATGACCGTCACGTCACCGAACGGGCGTTCGCAGGCGGCGTAGGCCCGCTCCTCGGGCATCGTGCTCTCCCCACTCTCGTCGTCGTGGTCCTGGCCGGGCTGCGGGGCGGTGACTGCACTGAGGTCCAGCACCATGTCCACGCCGGCCGAGCCCAGATCCGTGGGGCAGAAGGCGTCGCCCGCGGTGAGATCCTCGCTCATCGCGATCACGAGGGGCTCGGCACCCGGGGAATGGGTGAGACGCAACCACCCTGCCCCCAGGCTCGTGCCGCCCAGGGCCAGCAGGCCCACCAGCGCGATCGTCACGCTGCGCTTCCCACGCCAGCCGATCACCACCAGCGCCGCCCCGGTGACGGTGGTCATCACGGCGAGCGCTGCGGTGGCCCTGCCGATCTGCGGCAGGGGCGGGTCCTGGGTGACAGCGGGCAGCAGCTGGGGGGTGAGGTTCACGGTGAGGAAGGTGAGGGCGCCGGCAGCGAGGGTGAGGGCCAGCACGGCGAGGGTGGTGCGAGCCGACGGCTTCTGCACCCGCGGACGGTTCCGACCGGTTCGGTCCCCGCGCCCCCTCCCCCGTCGAGCTCTGCCAGGAACAGCGGCCGCCGTATCCACGGGGACGGGATCGGCCACAGGACGCTCGCCCCAGGCGTACGGGGCTCGTCGATGCTGTTCGGCCAGGAACTCCTCGAGTTCCTCCTGGTCCTTGAATCCTGCCCTCCGTGCGAGCACGGCCAGCATCATGGCCTGCCGCGCCTGGGAGGCGCGCCCGGCGGCGAGCGCCAGCACCGCGAGCAGGAGCACGGACAGCAGGAGCAGCAGCACCAGCAGCGCCTTGCCGTAGATGACCAGGAGGAGCAGCAGGTAGCCGCCGACGAGCATCGCGGGGATCAGCGACAGCACCACCAGGACGTCCACAGTGCGCACGCGACCCCGCGCCATGGCTCCCAGTGGGATCTCCGCCATCTCCGCGTCGTCGACCGCCGCCTCAGGCGCCTCCACACGCGCCCGGGTGCGGGCGGTGCGGGGCAGCAGCAGCATCAGCACCGGGTACAGCACCAGTCCCGCGCCCGTGCCTGCCAGCACCACGGCGGTCAGCCGCACCAGACGCACCGAGACGCCCAGTGCCGCAGCGATCGCTGTGCACACCCCACCGATCCACCCGGCACCCTCCGTGCGCAGGAGTGAGGATCGGCGGGCCCGGTCCGCGGCGGTGAGGTGCGCTCGGGGGGTCAGCGTGGAGCGAAGGGTCTGCTCGATCGCCTCGGGGGAAGGGTCCGTGCTGGTGCTCATGGCGCCATCCTCGCCCGCCGGTGCCATCGGCGGGAGCGCCGCCACCCCGGAGCCGTCCCGTGTCCGGCCCGGAGCCGATCCCGGGTTCGTCCCGGATCCGGGGCGTGCTCGGCGTGGCGTGGTGGCCTGCGGCGGCAGAATGCTGGTCATGGTCGCTGTGATCCTCCCCTCGCCCGCGCCGTGGACCCGTCAACGACGGGACGCGGTGCTGGCCGGGGTGTGCGCGCTGCTGGCCCACCGCACCGGGCTACCGGTGGCGGTGCTGCGTCTGGTGATGCTCGCTGCAAGCGCGGCGACCGCTTTCACGGCAGCCGTGGGACTGGTCAACTACTGGTCCTGGGACGCCGTCATCATCGTGTTGGCCGTGTTCAGTGCCCTGCCCCTGGCGTACGCGGCACTGTGGTGGGCGTTGCCGCTGGACGACGGCACCGGTGATGGTCCCGCCTCGGCACAGCTGGCGGCAGTGCGCGGGCGTCCGGCGGCAGTCGCAGCCCCCGATCGTCGTGCCGCGTCCTCGTCGGCTGCCTCCGGCCGCAGCCGATCCTCGACGCGGTTCGGGCGCTGGCTCGGGCTCGCTGCGGTGGCCTCCCTCGCCGCCGGTATCGCCATGGTGTTCTTCGTGGCAGTGCCCGTGGCCATCACCGGTTTCGTCCCGCTCAGCAGCCTCTTCTACGAGCAGCAGTGGGCCGTGCTGGTGGTGGTGGGCGCTGCGATGACCGGGGCGGTCACCCTCGGAGTGGTTCCTCTCGCGGATCTGGACCGCGACCGCCGCACCGGGGAGACCACGAGGATCCCCGGCGGTGCCCTGACGGCACTGGCGATCGCGATCGCGGGCATGCTCGCCACCGCCCTCGGTGTGGCCGGCACCGTCGTCGGCCCCGGCGTCACCATCGTGCTCGCCATCGGGGCGGGCGGCGTGGCGATGCTGCTGGCGGTGGTGCTGGTGCCGTGGGGCAGGCGACTGTGGCGCGGCATCCGCGAGGAGACCGAGGCCCGCACCCTGGTCCAGCACCGCAGCGAGATGACCGCGCACCTGCACGACTCGGTGCTGCAGACCTTCGCCATGATGCAGCGCCCCGGGATGGACCCCGAGGAGGTGCGGCGCCTGGCCCGCAGGCAGGAACGGGAGCTGCGCGGGTGGCTGTACCGCGACCGGGCCGAGTCCGCGGAGAAGAACACCGACCTGCGCACCGCCGTGGAGATGCTCGCCGCCGAGATGGAGGACGCCCACGGAGTCAGCGTGGACGCCGTGGTGGTGGGTGCCGGACAGGTGCCGCGCGAGCTGATGAAGCCTTTGCTGGGCGCCCTGCGTGAAGCCACCTTGAACGCCTGCCGCCATGGCGGGGAGGATGTCGCCGTGTTCGTGGACATCGCAGAGGGCCGCATCGAGGCCTATGTGCGCGACCGCGGGCCCGGCTTCGACCTCGAACAGGTGCCTCGGGACAGGCTGGGGGTACGGGAGTCGATCATCGGCCGCCTGCGGCGCGCCGGCGGTACCGCGACGGTGCGCCCAGCCCCCGGCGGCGGTACCGAGGTGGCCCTCGAACTGCCGTGGAGCCCCTGATGAACGCCCCTGGCTCCTCGAAGGCCCCTCCCGCTCCGACCCTGATCAGGGTGCTGGTGGTGGATGATCACCGCATCTTCGCCACCGGCGTGACCGGGGAGATCACCCGCGCCGACCCGGGCATCTCGGTGGTGGCCCAGGCCCACGATGTCGCCTCGGCGATCGACGAGGCGCAGCGCCTGCGCCCGGATGTGGTGCTGCTGGATGTGCACCTGCCGGGCGGTGCCGGCGGCGGCGGTGCCGAGGTGGCCCAGTCCCTGCAGGACCTCACCACGCCGGACGGTGCCCCGGTGCGGGCCGTGGCCCTGTCGGTGTCCGACGCGGAGGAGGACGTACTGGCGGTGATCCGCGCCGGTGCCCGCGGCTACGTCACCAAGTCCATCACCGGTGAGGATCTTGCTGATGCCCTCCACCGGGTGGCCGGTGGTGACGCGGTGTTCTCCCCGCGCCTGGCCGGGTTCGTGCTGGATGCGTTCCGCACCTCGGTGCCCACCTCGAGCACAGAACTGGATTTGCTCTCCGTACGGGAGCAGGAGGTGATGAAGCTGATCGCCCGCGGGTACACCTACCGTGAGGCCGGCTCGGCACTGTTCATCTCGGACCGCACGGTGGAGAGCCACGTCTCCAGCGTGCTGCGCAAACTGCAGCTGTCCAACCGCCGTGAGCTCACGCGCTGGGCGCGCGACCGGCGGGTGATCTGAGCTCACCCGGCCGTACCGCGCAGGGCCGGCGCGGTGATGAGGATGTGAGAGTCCCGTGTCACTGTCGATGCTGGTCCTGCATCGGAAGCCCGGGCCGTGACATCCTGGGGGGTGCATCGGGCCCGAACCGTCGGCCCATGCTGTTGATCCACCGAGGAGCGAGCATGTCCCTGTTCGGAGAACCGTTCACCGCCAAGTGCCTGAAGTCCGGCATCACGGTCGAGGTCGCGGAGGGCCAATCGCTGCTGCAGGCCCTGCTGGACGCGGGCATCTCCATGGACTACTCCTGCGAGGGCGGCGTGTGCGGCACCTGCATGGTGCCGCTGGTCAGCGGCGAGGTGGAGCACCTGGACGAGTTCCTCATGGACGACGAGAAGGACTCCAACATGATCACCTGCGTCTCGCGCGGGGAGGGCGAGATCGAGATCGACGTCTGAGAACCGGTTCCTCAGAGCCGGGGACCGGCCACCGTCCAGCTGAGCACCACCAGGCCGAGCGCGCCGACGGCGGCGGCGATCATCAGCGGGATCGGCAGTGAGGGTCCGGCGATCAGCACGGCAAGCAGCAACAGGGCCGCGACGCTGAGCATCACAGCGAACAGCACCGGACGGCCCACAGCAGGCTTCCGCGGGAAGCGGTGGGGGGCGGCGGTGCCTCGGTGATGATCAGTGGTGGTCGTCATGTCCGCTCCTCCCATGAGAGTCCATCGCGGCGGGATCCCGCCGGGCGTTGACTCCATGGTTCCGCGGATCACGGCGCACTGCATCCCGCCATGGGTGTACTCGACCCTGACTTTGGTATGAGATCGGTCAGGGTTCGACCCGGAAGGCCCCCTCGATGGTCATGTTCTTCTCCAGGGCCTGCTCCTCACGCCGGGCGCGGTCCTCGCGCTGCTCCTCCAGCTCCCGCTCGGCGCGCTCCTCGAGCTCGGCCCCTTCCCCATGCTCGCCCTCGCGCGCGTCCTGGGCGGCCAGAGCCGCGAAGGCCCCTCCGGCCGCGATGAGCTCCTCGTAGGTGCCGCGCTCGACGATGTCGCCCTTCTCCAGCACCACGATCTGGTCGGCGTGGCGCACGGTGGAGAGGCGGTGGGCGATCGAGACGGTGGTGCGGCCGCGCGCCACGGCATCCAGCGCGCCGCTCATGGCCCGCTCGGTGGCCACGTCCAGGGCGGATGTGGCCTCGTCCAGCAGCAGCACCGGGGGGTCCCGCAGGATGGTGCGGGCCAGCGCCAGGCGCTGCTTCTCCCCACCGGAGAAGCGGTAGCCGCGCTCGCCCACCACGGTGCCGTAGCCCTCGGGCAGGGCCGCGATGTGGTCGTGGATCTGGGCGATCCGGCAGGCGACGATCAGGTCCTCGTCGGTCGCGTCGGGCCGGGCGAACCGCAGGTTGTCCGCGATGGTGGCGTGCAGCAGGTACGTCTCCTGGGTGACCACGCCCAGGCACGCGGCCAGGGACTCCATGGCCACCTCGCGCAGGTCGTGCCCGTCCAGGGTGATGCGCCCGCCGGTGGGGTCGTAGAGCCGGGCCATCAGATAGCCGGTGGAGGTCTTCCCGGAGCCGGTGGCACCCACCAGGGCGGTGTGCCTGCCCGCCGGGACCACCAGGTCGATGCCGTGCAGGGTGGGCTCGTCGGCGCCGGGGTAGGTGAAGTCCACGTCCTCGAAGCGGATCTCGCCGCGCACCTGCTCGGGGTCCAGCGCGCGGGCGCCGGGGGCGTCGTCGATGGTGATCGGGGCATCCAGGTACTCGAACACCCGGGTGAACAGGGCCAGCGAGCTGTTGACCTGGGTGGCCACCCGCAGCAGCCCGTTCACCTGGGGGAACAGACCGGTCTGCAGGGAGATGAAGGCGACCAGGGTGCCGATGGTGACCCCGGTCCCGCCCACGCCGCCCAGGGTGCCGGGCTCATCGGCGGTGAACAGAAGGTACCCGCCCAGCAGGTAGGTGAGCGCGGGGAAGATCGCCATCAGCGTGCTGAACACGGCCATGTGCCAGCGGCCGGCCATCTCGGAGCGGATCTCTAGGTCCGCCAGGCCCCGGGAGTCCACGGCGAAGCTCTCGGTCAGGGCGCGGGTGCGGCCCATGGTGGTGCCCAACAGGATCCCGGAGACGGACAGCGACTCCTGGATCCCGGCGGAGAGGTCCGCGGCCTTCTCCTGGCGGGCCTTGACGATCTCGCGGCGCCGACGGCCCACGCGACGGTTCATCCACACCGCGAACGGCATGGAGATCAAGGAGAACAGCGTCAGCCGCCAGTCCAGGGCCACCATCGCCACCAGGGCCATCACGATGCCTGCGGCACTGGAGACGATCTGGGTCATCACGTTGGTGACCACGGCCTGCATGGACCCGATGTCGGAGAAGATGCGGGACTGGATCTCACCGGTGCGGGTGCGGGTGAAGAAGCCGAGCCCCATCCGCTGCAGATGCCCGTACACGGCGACCCGCAGGTCGTGCATGACCGCCTGGCCCACGCCGGTGGACAGCATCGACTGGATGACCCCGAGGGCGCTGGAGACCACGGTGACGGCGATCAGTCCGCCGACGCACCAGGCCAGCAGGTCCATGCGCTGCTCGGGCAGGGCCACGTCCACGATCTCGCGCACCAGGAACGGGGAGATCACCCCGGCGGCGGCGCCCACGGCGATCAGCAGCAGCACTGCAGCGATGGTGCCGCGGTACGGGGTGAACAGCCGCATCACGCGGCGGGTGTCGGGCTTCTGGCCGGGCGGCAGGGTGATCTCGGGCATCCCGTGGTGGCCTCTCACGCCGCCTCCGCGGCCACCCCCGCCGGGGCCTGCGGTCATCACACGCCCTTCCCGCGGGCCACCGCGTGGGCGGCGGCCTGCGCGAGGGGGCGCACCGTGACGAGATCCAGGTTCACGTGGTGCGGGGCGTTCAGGGCGTAGGAGATGACGTCGGCGCAGTCCTCGGCGGTCAGCGGCTTCTGAACGCCCTCGTACACCTTGTCGGCAGCGGCCTGGTCGCCCAGGCGGGTGAGGGAGAACTCCTCGGTGTGCACCATGCCGGGGGCGATCTCGATGACCCGCACCCTCTCCCCGTTCAGCTCCAGGCGCAGGGCGCGGGCCAGCATGTGCTCACCCGCCTTGGCGGCGTTGTACCCGGAGCCGCCCGGGTAGGCCTCGTGCGCGGCGACGGAGGTGACGAACAGGACGTCACCGCGGCCGCTCTCCCGCAGGGCGGGCAGCAGGGCGCGGGTGACCCGCAGGGCCCCGAGCACGTTCATGTCGTACATGCCCTGCCACTTGGACAGGTCCGCCTCAGCGACCGGCTCCACCCCCAGGGCGCCGCCGGCCACGTGCACCACGGCATTGAGGGTCTCGCCGAACAGCTCCCGCGAACGCTCGGCCAGGCGGGCCACGGAGTCGTCGTCGGTGACGTCGACGCTCAGCACCTCACAGCCGGTCTGCTCCGCGAGCTGGGCGAGCTTCTCCTCGCGGCGGGCGACGGCCAGGACCCGCCAGCCATCGGCGACGAGACGTACGGCGGTGGCACGGCCGATGCCGGAGGAGGCTCCGGTGACGACGGCGGTGAGGGGCGCAGCATCGGTCATGTGCCCAGCCTACGCGGGGGGCGCGCCCTCACTCCCCGGGGTAGGAGTCGATGTTCCAGTAGTTCCCGTCGTGGTCGAGGATCCCGGCGGTGCGGCCGCCATGCGGAGGCTCGCTGGGTTCGGCGGCCACGCGTCCACCGGCCTCGACGCCCCGGCGCAGGACCTCGTCGACCTGCTCGTCGGAGGGGACGACCAGGTTGCACACGGATGCGCCGGGCCGGAACCAGGGAGCGGTCTCCTCCTCGTCGCCGCGGACGGACCCGAGCATGAGCCCGCCGTGGTCCCGCCACTGGAACTGGGCGTGGTGCACGATCGTCGGGTCCTCGGGGTCGCGGAACACCAGCTTCTCGGTGAAGCCCAGTGCGGTGAGGAAGGCGATCGTGCGATCGGCGTCGGTGGAGCGGAGGCAGTGGTACAGCTGTGGTGTGGTCATGTGACCAGCATGCGTGCACTCAGGGCAGATCGTCTTGGACGACGGGGAAGTCGTCGAGCATCTGGCTCGGCGTGATCCCGGCCAGCGCTCTCCATTCACGGTTCAGGTGGGGCTGATCGGCATACCCCACCCGGGCAGCGACTTCGGCGGCCTGCCACCCGGTCTTCAGCAGCTGCTGCGCCGCGTCGAACCGCGCCAGGCGCCGGGCCTGCGTGGGAGTCACGCCGAACTCGTGGCGGAACGTGGTGAGCAGCTGCCTGCGCGAGAGGCCCACCTCCCCCGCCACGTCCTTCACCCTGATCGCACCGGGGTGTGTTCCCAGGAGGTGCCAGGCTCGAGCGAGCTCGGGACGGATGCTGGCCCCTGCTGGATCGATGCGACGCAGCAGGTGCTCGTCCACCAGGCGGAACCGGTCGCGCCAGGGAATGTCCTGGAGTCGGCGCTGCAGGTCGGCCGGGATGCGGGAGTCGTCGTCGCCGTCCACGAGAACCTGAGCGAAGGCACCGGCCGGGGCCCCGAACAGGGCGCGCACCCCCAGGGGCGTCACCGACAGCTGGATCCCGTGCTGATGCCCGTGGGTGCGGATCAGGGACGGCCGGTTGTGCAGACCGGCCAGAAGCGTGTCGTATCGCGCCCGCTGCGCACCGTCGAGCCAGGAGCAGTCCAGGGGCTCGTCGAACGCGATGATCACGGTGATGTCCGTGGAGGGCAGCCCGTGGTGGGCGGCCTCCGGTGCGAGGCGGTAGTCGTACCCCACGCAGGAGCGAACGTACGGTGCCAGTGCCCCCGGGACACGATGCACGTAGGACGGCATGGACACACGCTAGCGGGCCACCTGCAGCTCTTCCACGGCCTGGCCCTTGTTCGCAGGTCACCACGGGACTAGGCTCGCGCGAGTGCTCGCATACCGGAGGATCGCCGCCGCATCCTTCCGGCAGTACTCCACGTACCGCATGGCCACGGCCGCCGGCGTGTTCACCAACACCATCTTCGGGTTCATCCGCGCCTCCATCATGCTGGCCGCGATCGGCACCGCCGGCGGGGAGCTGAACGGCTACGACGCCCTGCAGGCCGCCACCTACGTGTGGCTGGGTCAGGCTCTGCTGGCCCCGATCGAGGTGTTCGGCACCCGCGAGCTCGCCCTGCGGATCCGGCAGGGCGACGTGGCGATCGACCTGCTGCGACCCGTGGACCTGCTGGGGCAGCTCTATGCCGCGAAGCTGGGCCGCTCGGCCTACCTGCTGCTGGCCCGCGGGGTCCCGCCGATGCTGATCGGGGCCGTCGTCACCGGGATCGCGCTGCCCCTCGATCCGCTGTCCTATCTGCTGGGGGCGGTCGCGGTGATGCTGGCGATCACGGTGGCGTTCCTGGCCGATGCGATGGTGAACCTGGCGGCGTTCTGGCTGGTGGAGAACCGGGGCCTGATCACGGTGTACACAGCAGTGATGAACCTGCTCTCGGGCTTCCTGATCCCGATCGTGTGGTTCCCGGACTGGCTGCTGGCCACCGCCCGCGCCACCCCGTTCCCCTCCATGGTCCAGACCCCGATCGACGCGCTGTCCGGGCGGGTAGCGCCGCTCGACGCACTGCCGCTGATCGGGGTGCAGGTGGTATGGGTCGTGGTGCTCGGCGGTGCGTCGGTGCTGATGCTGCGCGCCGGGGTGCGCTCACTGGAGGTGCAGGGTGGCTGAGACCTCGAGATCCCGGCCCTCCGAGCCGCGGGCGCACCGGCCCGTGTCCACCGCCCGCATGGTGCGCACCCTGTACGGGTCGCGCATCCGCTCCCAGGCCAGCTACCGCGCCAGCTTCGTCTCCGACCTGCTGGGGCAGGCCCTGATGGTGGGCGTGGAGTTCCTGGAGCTGTGGGTGATCCTGGCCAACGTGGGCACCCTGGGCGGGATGACACTGCCGCAGGTCGCGGTGGTGTACGGCCTGGGCTCCCTGGCCTTCGGGATCGCTGATCTGCTGCTGGGGGAGATCGACGGGCTCTCCACGTACATCAAGTCCGGGAAGCTGGAGACCCTGATGATCCGGCCCGTGCCGATGCTGCTGCAGATCTCCAGCCTGGACCTGTCCCTGCGGCGCATCGGGCGGATCCTGGTGGGCCTGGGCATGTACGTGGTGGCCCTCGGGATCGCCGGCTTCACCCCCACGGCAACCACCCTCGCGCTGGCGGTGATCGCCCCGCTGGCGAGCGCCGCGATCTTCGGCGCACTGCTGACGATGGCCGGTGCCATGCAGTTCTGGCTGATCGACGGCCGTGAGTTCGCCAACGCCTTCACCTACGGCGGCAACTACGTGGCCACCACCCCCGGTGCGGTGTTCGCCCTGCCCATGCGGGCCTTCTTCACCTTCGTGATCCCGGCGACCCTGGTGGCCTACGCCCCCACCCTCGTGCTGCTGGACCTGCCCGGGCCGATGCTGCTGCCGCAGTGGACCGGCTGGATGGGCGTGCCGGCGGCGATCCTCACCTGGGCCCTCGCCGCGCTGCTGTGGCGCGCGGGGATCCGCACGTACACAGGAGCAGGCGGATGAACGACCACACCGACCCCGCGCAGCCGGGCGGGCCCTATCAGCCGAGCGCGCCCGATCAGCCGGCCGAGCCCGCCCCGTCGACGTCAGGCCCCGCCGTCGAGCTCTCGGCGCTGCGGCGCGACTACGTGGTGCGCGCCAAGGCCGACGGCTCCCGCCTGCGCCGCAGGCGCGTGGTGCGGGCGGTGGACGACATCACCCTCACCGTCGAGCGCGGTGAGGCAGTGGGCTTCGTGGGTGCCAACGGGGCCGGGAAGTCCACCACCATCAAGATGATGACCGGGATCCTGCAGCCCACCTCCGGGCAGGTGCGGGTGCTGGGCAGGCAGCCGGTGCCCGAGCGCCGGCTGCTGGCCCGCGAGATCGGGGTGGTGTTCGGGCAGCGCTCCCAGCTGTGGTGGGACCTGCCGCTGAGAGACTCCTACCGGATCCTGGCCGCCATGCATCGCCTCACCGACGCCGCCCGGGACGCCCGTCTGGAGCGCCTGGCCGAGGGGCTGGACCTGACTGCGTTCCTGGACCAGCCGGTGCGGCAGCTGTCCCTGGGTCAGCGGATGCGCGGCGAGGTCGCGGCCGCGCTGCTGCACTCCCCTGCGCTGGTGATCCTGGACGAGCCCACCATCGGCCTGGACATGGTCTCCAAGGAGGGACTGCGGCGATTCCTCCGCGAGGATCGGACAGAGCGCGGCACCACCCTGTTCCTCACCACCCACGACATGAGCGACGTGGAGCGCCTGTGCGAACGGATCGTGGTGGTGAACTCCGGCACCATCGCCTACGACGGGGCCCTGGCGGGGTTCCGCCAGAGCCTCGGGGCTCCCCGTGAACTGGTGGTCGATCTCGCCCAGCCGCGGCAGGTGCTGGAGCTGCCGGCCGGTGCCGAGCCGGCGGCCGTGGAGGCGGAGGGGATCCGCCACCGGATCCGCTTCCAGGGTGCGCGGCTGACCGTGCCCGCCCTGCTGTCGGCGATCGGCGCGCAGGCCGAGGTGCGGGACCTGTCCCTGGCCGAGCCCGCGATCGAGGATCTGGTGCGACAGATCTATGCCCGGGGCCCCGGTTCCGTAGAGTGAGCAGGTGGCGCTGTTGCGCCCGCCGAGAGAAGGAGCACGCCGTGGCACGTTCGTCCTTGTCCACCGGACGCATGATCTCCTACGCGTTCGACATGTCCCAGCGCGCCGTGGCCGGCGGATCCGGCACCGGTGAGATCACCAAGCGCACCAAGCGCGAGGAGCTGGTGCGGCACATGCTCGAGTACGTGCTGCGCGATCCGAAGGCCCGCTCCGCGTTCGGCGAGGTCATCCTGCGGTCCGAGGATGAGTTAAGCGCCTTCCGCACCTCCTCCCGCACCGGCAGCGAGCAGTTCGACCTGGAGGCATCGGTCGATGCCGATCCGGCTGCCCGTATCGCCATCGACATCACGGTGGACGGACCCGTCGACGACGCTCAGGTGGGCGATGCCCTGGCGGCCCTGCCCACACCGGAGAGCCGCCTGGTGCTGCTGATGCCCAAGCACCGCAAGAGCAGCCTCGAGGTGACCGACGAGCGCCTGATCCGCACCACCTGGGCGACGTTCACGAAGCGACTGGTCAAGAAGGACCCCAAGCGCGCGGAGTTCTGGCGGCTCATCGGTGAGCTCAGCGAGGACGCCCCCTCCACCTCGGTGTTCCGGGCCGGCTCCCCCCGCCGCCTGCTGGACCAGGACCTGGTCGCGGAGTTCCGCTCCCACCTGGACACCCTGCGCCTGGCCGCCGATGAGCTGTACGGGCGGCCAGTGCGGTTCAGCACCTCACGGCGCGGGCCCGGCGCCTGGCTGCAGGTCGGAGCCAGCGGCACCGGTCTGGGCCTGGAGTTCGACGCCGTCGAGGAGGGCTCGCCCGTGTGGCTGGTGGGCACGCGGCCGCACCGCACCTTCGCCCTGAACATCGGGTCCCTGACCGACGACGAGACCCGCGACCGCGCCGTGCGCAGGCTGCGGGCGATCAGCTCCGGCGAGCGCTGGCGCAACGACGCGGCCTACGTGCCGAACCTGCCGGAGTTCATCGGCGAGCCCGCCTCGGTGGGCTTCGAGGAGGTGCGGACCCTGCTGTGGGACGTGTTCGATCCCGATCTGCTGGCCGCCGCCGGGTTCCCCCTGGTGGCCCGCCGCCAGCCGGACCTGGAGGCGGACATGCTCGGCGTCCGGGTGCGCCGCGAGGGCGATCCCCGTGCGGGGACGTTCCTGGTGTCCGTGGGCGGTTCCAAGAACTGGAAGACCCTGCTGCCGCGGGTGACCCGCGAGTTCGACGGCCGTACCTACGTCATCCAGGCCGCCAAGGGCGACACCCCCGAGGACCTGGTCAGCGCGGTCCATGCGGCGCTGCTGTCCCTGGCCACCAAGCCCTGAATCAGCCTCGGGCCTCACCATACGAACGACGACCACGAGAAGGAGAGCCGCACATGCGCGGAGAGTTCAAGGTGCGCGGAGGCAAGCTGGTCTCCGTCGATGTCGAGGCCAACGACGAGAAGATCAGCACCGTCCACGTGTTCGGCGACTTCTTCCTGGAGCCCGATGAGGCCCTGGAGGACATCGGAGACGCGCTGACCGGCATGCCCGTCGAGGCCACCGCGGCCGAGCTGGCTGCTGCGATCACAGCGCGCCTCGACGCCCGCCCGGAGCCGGTGCAGATGATCGGGTTCGACGCCGAGGCGGTGGCGATCGCGGTGCGGCGGGCGCTCGGTCACGCGAGCAGCTGGGACGAGCTCACGTTCGAGGTGTTCGAGCCGGTGGTGATGGAGCCGGTGCTGCACGTGGCGCTCGACGAGGTGCTGCCGCTGGAGATGGTGGCCGGCCGCCGCGGCCCGATGTTCCGCATCTGGGACTGGGACTCCCCCCTGGTGGTGATCGGCTCCTACCAGTCGCTGCGCAACGAGATCGACGCCGAGGGCGCGGAGCGGCACCGCATCGGGGTGGTGCGGCGCATCACCGGCGGTGGCGCGATGTTCATGGAGCCCGGCAACTGCCTCACCTACTCCCTGGTGGTGCCCACCTCCCTGGTGGAGGGCCTCAGCTTCGAGCAGGCCTACGCCTACCTCGACGACTGGGTGATGGGCGCGCTCGCGGAGATCGGGGTCAACGCCCGGTACGTGCCGCTGAACGACATCGCCTCCGAGCAGGGCAAGATCGGCGGGGCCGCCCAGCGGCGCTTCGCCGGCGGTGTGCTGCTGCACCACGTGACCATGGCCTACGACATCGACGCCGACAAGATGGGTGAGGTGCTGCGAATCGGCCGGGAGAAGCTCTCGGACAAGGGCACCCGCAGCGCCAACAAGCGGGTGGACCCGATGCGGTCGCAGACGGGCCTTGCCCGCGAGCAGATCATCGATGGGTTCCTGCAGTACTTCCGCGGCCGCTACGACACCCGTCCCGCCACCTACACCGAGGAGGAGCTGGGCCGCGCACGCGAGCTGGTGGAGACCAAGTTCGGCACCGAGGAGTGGACCGCGCGGGTGCCGTGAGCACCCTCCTCATCACGTGTGCATCACCTGCGATGCACACATGCGCACCACTGTCGACCTCCAGCCCGGTAGCAGCCGTCCCCGCGTCATCACGGCAGACGATGTCGCGGGCGCTCATTCCACCGTCAGCCCCAGCTGGGCATGCAGCCCCCGGTACACCCCGGTGCGCAGCTCGATCGCGTAGGGCTCCCAGTCAGGCATGTCCAGCTCCCGGGCCAGTGCGATCTCGGCCTCGATGTCATAGGGGACCCGCACGAACTGGATCCCGAAGGGGGCATCGGCGGCGTCGAGCCGCCCCTCCAGGATCACGTAGGACGCAGCGGTGTCGCCGTCCAGGGAGTTGCCCACGCTGCCGGCGTTCACCAGGGTGCGGCCCGAGCGGACCTCCAGGTAGGCATCGTGGATGTCGCCGTACACCACCACCGTCGGCGAGAAGCCGCCGACATCGCCGGGGCCCGACCCCAGCACCTCCCGGTCCCGGGTGAAGGGGGTGCTGGCGAACATGCCCGCGAACTCCTCGTCCGAGTGGTCGTGGCGCACCCGGGTGAACTCGTCGACCG
This sequence comes from Brachybacterium sp. p3-SID957, assembly GCF_025144775.1. Classification (NCBI taxonomy): domain Bacteria; kingdom Bacillati; phylum Actinomycetota; class Actinomycetes; order Micrococcales; family Dermabacteraceae; genus Brachybacterium; species Brachybacterium sp. p3-SID957. The sequence continues at coordinate 18,265 of NZ_JALXKT010000031.1, forward strand.
CCGAGGCGTGCAGCAGCCGCACACCGCGCCCGCTCAGCTCGAGGTCGATCACTGCGGGCAGGGCGCCCAGCCATTCCTTGTCGGCCTCGGTCAGCTCGCTTCGCCACCAGTGCAGAGCCGGGTTGCGGGGCGGATCCTCGGCGGTGAGGTAGCCCTCCCAGTTGCCGCGCACCGTCGCCGCGCAGCGCTGGCGGGTGAGGGCCACGGCGTGGGAGCCCCGCGGCCCCTTGCCCGCCACGTCCCCCAGGTTCACCACCACATCGATGCCGCGATCGGTGATGTCGGCGAGCACCGCGTCGTAGGCGGTCACGTTCCCATGGACGTCGGAGACGACAGCGATTCGATCCGGAGCCATGTCTCCAGGCTACGGGCCCCTGCTGCCCGGCGTGACGGCACCGACACCGGCCCGTCGTGCACCTGCACGCTCATCCTGGAACAATGGCGGCCATGACCGAAACCTCTGCGCGCCCGGACGCCGGCACGACCGCCGGCACCGCCCCCGGATCCCCCCTCGGATCCACTGTCCCCGATCGCCCCTCCCTGGAGGGCCTGGAGGCGAAGTGGGACGGCGTATGGAGCAAGCGCAAGGACTACGCCTTCGACCGGGACACCACGCGAGAGCAGGTGTTCAGCGTGGACACCCCGCCGCCCACGGCCTCGGGGTCCCTGCACATCGGCCACGTGTTCGGCTACTCCCAGGCCGACATGATCGTGCGCTACCAGCGCATGCGCGGCAAGAACTGCTTCTACCCGCTGGGCTGGGACGACAACGGCCTGCCCACCGAGCGCCGAGTGCAGAACTACTACGGGGTGCGCTGTGACCCCTCCCTGCCGTACGACCCGGACTTCACTCCCCCGCAGGAGGGCGGCGACAACAAGTCCGCGAAGGCCGCCAACCAGCTGCCGATCTCACGTCGCAACTTCATCGAGCTGTGCGAGAAGCTCACCGAGATCGACGAGAAGTCCTTCGAGGAGGTGTTCCGCACCCTGGGCCTCTCGGTGGACTGGGACTACTCGTACCAGACCATCGACTCCCGCTCCCGCGCGGTGAGCCAGCGGGCGTTCCTGGAGAACCTGCAGGCCGGTCAGGCCTACCAGGCGGAGGCCCCCACCATGTGGGACGTCACCTACCGCACTGCCGTGGCGCAGGCCGAGCAGGAGGACCGCGACCGCGAGGGCGCCTACCACCGCATCGGCTTTTCCCGCACCGGCGATTCCGGGGAGACGGTGTTCATCGAGACCACCCGCCCCGAGCTGCTGCCGGCGTGCGTGTCCCTGGTGGCCCACCCGGACGACGAGCGCTACCAGCACCTGTTCGGCACCACCGTCACCTCTCCCCTGTTCGGGGTGGAGCTGCCGGTGAACCCCCACCCCCTGGCGCAGGCCGACAAGGGCGCGGGCATCGCCATGATCTGCACCTTCGGTGACTCCACTGACGTGATCTGGTGGCGCGAGCTGGACCTGCCCACCCGCTCGGTGATCGGCCGCGACGGTCGCTTCGTGGCCGACGCTCCCTGGATCACCTCCCAGGAGGGCATCGCCCGCTACTCCGAGCTGGCGGGGCTGACCGTGTTCAGCGCCCAGAAGCGCGTGGTGGAGATGCTCACCGAGACCGGTGACCTGGTGGGAGAGCCGAAGAAGATCAGCCACCCGGTGAAGTTCTACGAGAACGGCGACAAGCCGCTGGAGTACGTGACCAGCCGCCAGTGGTACCTGGCCAACGGTGGCCGCGACCAGTCGGAGGACGGCCTGCGCTCGCGCCTGATCGAGCGGGGCCGCGAGCTGGCCTGGCACCCGGGTCACATGGAGTCCCGCTACCGCAACTGGGTGGAGGGCCTGACCGGTGACTGGCTGATCTCCCGCCAGCGCTTCTTCGGGGTGCCCTTCCCGATCTGGTACGCGGTCGGTGCGAACGGCGAGACGGACTACGAGCGTGTGCTCACTCCCCCGGTCGAGTCCCTGCCGATCGACCCCACCATCGACGTGCCGAGCGGCTTCGAGGAGTCCCAGCGCGATCAGCCGGGCGGGTTCACCGCGGACCCCGACATCCTCGACACCTGGGCCACCAGCTCCCTGACCCCGCAGCTCGCCGGCGGCTGGGGCCACGACGAGGACCTGTTCGCCAAGGTCTACCCGATGGACCTTCGCCCCCAGGGGCACGACATCATCCGCACCTGGCTGTTCTCCACCATCGTGCGCTCCCACCTGCAGCAGGACTCCCTGCCGTGGAAGCACGCCTCGATCAACGGCTGGATCCTGGACCCGGACCGCAAGAAGATGTCGAAGTCCAAGGGCAACGTGGTCACCCCGATCGGCCTGCTGCAGCAGCACGGCTCCGACGGCGTGCGCTACTGGGCCGGCAGTGCCCGCCAGGGCGTGGACACCGCCTTCGACGAGGGGCAGATGAAGATCGGCCGCCGCCTGGCGATCAAGATCCTCAACGCCTCCAAGTTCGCGCTCGGCTTCGGCCCGGCCCCCGCCGATCCGGCCGGGCGCCTGGCGGCTGACCCGTCGGCCGTGACCGAGCCGCTGGACCGCGCCTTGCTGGCGCGGCTGGCCGAGGTGGTCGAGCAGGCCACGGTGGCGTTCGACGACATGGACTACGCGCGCAGCCTGAACGTGGTCGAAACGTTCTTCTGGATGTTCTGCGATGACTACATCGAGCTGGTGAAGGAGCGTGCGCACGGCCAGGCCGGGGAGCAGGCCGCGGCCTCGGCCCGGGCGGCTCTGGCGATCACGCTGGAGGTGCTGCTGCGCCTGTTCGCCCCGGTGATCGTGTTCGCCGCCGAGGAGGTGTGGTCCTGGTGGCGCGAGGGCAGCGTGCACACCCAGCCGTGGCCCGAGGCCGCGCCGCTGCGTGAGGCCTCAGCCGGTCAGGACGCCGCGCTGCTGGATGCGCTCTCGCAGGCCGTGATCGCGGTGCGGCGCATCAAGTCCGATGCGAAGGTGTCCCAGAAGACCCCGATCCTGCGGGTCACCCTGGTGGCGCCCGAGGCATCGGCCTCGCACCTGGAGGCGGCCCGCTCGGACCTGGTGGCCCTGGGTCGCATCGAGGACCTCACCGTGAGCGGCGGCGACGTCGAATCGGTGACCGCCGAGCACGCCGAGCTCGGTGAACCCCCGGTCAAGCAGCCGCGCACCAAGGGCTGACCTATGCCTGCGCGGACCGTCCGTTCCAGCAACAGCACGATCCTGATGTGGATCGGAGCGATCATCATGCTGTTCGGCGCGTTCACCGGGCTGTACGGCCTGGCGCCCCTGACGCGCGGCTCGATCGTGGCTGGGCTGATCTTCGTGCTCATAGGCGCGCTCATCGCCTTGGTCGGGGTGGCGATAGCGATGGTCGGATGGCGCACCAGCGCTCGAGTCGACGGCCAGGGAGTCTCCTGGTCCTCCGGGCTGGGATCCCGCACCAGCGTGCGCTGGCAGCAGATTGCGCGGGTCGTCGTGCCCGGCGCCGCCGACCCCGGCTCCGCTGTCGCGCTTCAGCTGCGGGACGGCAGGATCGTTCCGGTCACGCCGTTGCGGAAGATGCAGTCCGCCGATGAGAGCACCGGGCTGTCGCCGTGGTATCTGAGGGCCGGTGCAGCGCTGCAGGAGGCCCACCAGCAGTGGCTGTCGCAGCCCCACCGGCACTGACTAGATCAGAGCACGGAAGCACCGGGCAGCGATCAGGGGATCAGCCAGAGCGCGGCTGACCCCCGCTGCGCGCTCCTGCTCACCAGAAGGGGCTGTACTTCGAGGTGGCGTCGCCGAGGTCACCGATGAAGGCTCCGCCATCGCGGAGGGCGTCATCGAGGTTGTAGTCACCCGGCGTGAACGAATCCACGATCGCATTCGGGTTCATGCCGATGCTGGTGGAGCCACCCAGCCCGAGCACCTTCGCCGCATGACCGCCGATGGAGAAGGACACCTCATCCGTAGAGACGGTGTAGCCCGAGCTCAGGCCGGCACCCGCACCGGCCTTCTCGCTGATCGAGGTGGAGCCGGTGAACCAACCACCGGGAGAGGTGAGTTCGTACTTCTGCGTGACCTGCGCACCTGAGAAGGCACCGACGTCGAACCCGGAGGTCCATCCGTTGACGTTGCCGTCGGCGTTGCGGGTGGCGTGGGAGTGAGCATTGGCGTGTGCGTCCGCGCCCACCCATCCGCTGGTCGTCATCGCGGCGGATGCTCCGGAGTCGTGGGTGATCCCCACGTTCTGCTCTGCATAGAGGCCGGATCCTGCGCGGGCACCACCACTGAACCCGTCCGGCCCTATGGTGCCTCCGCCTTCACCGTAGGCCTCCATCCCGATGCGGTGCGTGGAGTCCATCCCGAAGCCGAAGGGAAGATCGTAGTCAGTGGTGATGCCCAGCTCACCACTGCCCCGAGCGCCGAAGGTGCCCGTGGTGTTGCCGAAGTCGTCCGTGGTCACGTTGGTGCCGGCGCTGTAGTTCAAGCCACCGTACGGGTCGATCGAGATGCCGTCGCGGGAGAAGCCAGGACCGTCCCAGATCGTGGGGTTCCACTCGAACTGGGTTCCCACCGGGCGGTCCTCACCGAACATCTGGCCGCGCGACCCGTAGCCGGGGCCACCGTAGAACTCCTGCTCGCCCGACCCGCCGCCGCGGAACAGATCCCCCAGGCCGTCCCTGAGGTTGTCCAGCACGTGCGGCCCGATCGGCAGACCGGAACTGGTGGGCAGAGGCAGGATGTCCCGGAGGATGTCGCCGACGACGTCGATGAGACCGGCCAGATCGGTGGGCCCGGAGGCGCGGTCCTGCTCGGTGGCGTGCTGATCGAGCTCCACGCCCTTGGCGCGGATGTCCTCGGCCTTGGCGATCATGCCGGGCTTGACCGTGCCGTGCCACAGAGCACGCATGGCAACGGCATCGGGGCCGAACCACGGCACCGCGTCGATGGCAGCACTGATCATGCTGGTCATGTCGTGGATGCGCTGGGCGCCCAGCTCGCAGGCCTGTGCCTGCGAACGCATCTGCTCGGTGTCGCCCCCGTAGAACCCTGCCATGGTGAAGCCTCTCCCTGATCGCCTCGCTATGGGCACCACGGTACGTGGGCGAGCACCTCCAGCCCATGGGGAGTACTCCCCATGCGGAGTCCGACCAGGACGAAGCCCCGCAGTTCAGCATTCACACCGGGACGCCGCACCCGGGCGATGCCCGGTACCGAGCACCGGCCTGCGTCGCTGTGCGCGCGAACGGCGTGCGAACCTACCAGCAGCACCGCGGGGTACCGGGGTGATGCTGGATCAGCGCACGATCTCCCGGTGGCCGGCGTCCACGCGGCGGGTCCAGCCACGTGCGTCCAGGTGCTCCAGCAGCGGGATCGCCACGCGGCGGGTGGTGCCGAGTGCCTGCCGGGCCTGGCTGGTGGTGAACGGCTGGGTCAGAGCGGCCAGCTCCCTCATCGCCAGGGCCGGAGCGGTGGGCAGCAGGACCACGCCGTCGGGCAGACGCAGCACACGCCCCAGCCGCTCCGCGGCCGCCAGCTCCCGCGGCCCCAGACGCAGCGCGGCGAGGTCCTCCGCCTCGGGTGCCTGGAACGGGGTGTCGCGCAGCCGCTGCTCGAGCGCTGCGATCCCGGACTCTGCAGCGCCCAGTCCTGAAGCGGATCCCGGGGCGCGCAGTCGACCGTCGACATGCTCGAGCCCGGCCGCGGCCACCACAGGTCCCAGCAGTGACTCGTCCGGCAGCGTCAGCAGGTCCAGCGCGGCCCGCGCGGGCAGTCCCGCTGCCAGCGGGTTCGCGCGCGCATGTGCCTCGGCAGCCGCGCTGAGCGCGTCGGTCCAGCGGGTGAGAGCGTCCGTGTCCGCGAGCCACTCCCCCACACGCCGGACGCCCGCGGGCAGGGGGTCCGGCACCGGGATGCCACGACGCCGCAGCACCCGCTCCGGGATCGCGCCTCGCCGCTGCACCTCGAGGAGGGCGTCCCCGGACAGCGGCATCTGCTGGAGCACAGCCGCACGACGGGCCCCGTCGCCGCGCCGGTCCAATGCGGGCGGGTCCACATCCAGCACATGCACGCCCGCGTACACCGCGTGGGAGCCGCTGCCGCGCAGCACCATCCGGTCCCCCGTCGTCAGCGGCAGCGGACGGTCCAGAGTGAGCCGGGCATGCTGCCGGCCGAGGGGCCGCACGCGTGCGGCCACCGCTGCGGTCCCGACGTGCGCCGTCAGCTCCTCCGGGGCGTCGCCCAGGGCCTGCCCGGTCATGCCGCGCACGTCGACCAGGTCGGTGAGCTCCCAGGCGCCGGGCGTCAGCAGCGCGTCACCGCGCGAGACCTGCTCGTGGTCCACACCGCGCAGGTTCACCGCGGCTCTGCTGACGGGGCCGAGACTGTCGACCTGGCCCCCACGGCTCTGCAGGCCCCGGACGACGACCTGTGCGCGCCGCTCGGCGCCATGCAGGTCCAGGCGCTGTCCCTTCGTGAGGGTGCCGGCGGCCAGGGTGCCGGTGACCACGGTGCCGGCACCGGAGATGGTGAAGGAGCGGTCCACCCACAGCCTCACGCGCTCCCCGACATCCGGTACGCGCGCGCGCTCCACCGCCTCGTCGAGGGCGGACCGCAGCTCGTCCACCCCCTGGCCGGTGACGGCGGAGACCGCGACCGCAGGCGCCTCGGCCAGCGGTGTCCCTGCGAACTCGGAGCGCACCTGGGCCGCCACCTCGTCGATCCTCTCGGGTGCCAGATCGGCGCGCGTGATCGCGATGATGCCCTGGTCGATGCCGAGGGCGGCGACGGCATCGCGGTGATCGTCGGACTGGGCCTGCCAGCCGGCATCGGCCGCGACCACGAAGCACACGATCGGGGCCGGACCCAGGCCGGCGAGCATGTTGCCCAGGAACCGCTCATGCCCGGGGACATCCACGAAGGAGACCTCGCGCCCCGAAGGCAGGGTGGTCCAGGCGAAGCCGAGGTCGATGGTGAGACCACGGCGCTTCTCCTCCGCCCAGCGGTCCGGCTCGATGCCGGTGAGCGCGCGGATCAGGGTGGACTTGCCGTGGTCGACGTGGCCGGCGGTGGCGATGACCTGCATCATTCCTGCTCTTCTCCGGTCGTCGGTTCTGCTCCGGCCCTCGAGTGCGCTCCGGGACCTGGCGCGCCTGCCAGGCGCTCACGAGCGGCGATCACTGCCTGGGTCAGCGTGTCGTCCTGGGCCTGGGGCACGCAGCGCAGGTCGAGCAGGCAGGCGCCGTCCTTCACGGTCCCCACCACGGCAGGGTCTCCGCTGCGAAGCGCCGTTGCGAGCTGCTCCTCCAGCTGGATCGCCCAGCCGGGCAGCGGCACTTCCGCCCCACCGCCGCCGCCCACGCGGCCGTCGTGCTCGACGACGGGCGCGCCCAGGCGCGCCGCCACCTGCTCGGTCCGCGCACGCAGCTGACGGGGATCGGTGCGCAGTGCCGCGAGCACCGGTGGCGTGGGACCGGTCAGGGTGGCCCCCACGGCGGCCAGGGCCAGCTTGTCCGCCCGGACGGCACGGGCCAGGGGGTGGCGGGCCAGGCGCGCGATGATCTCGCGCTTGCCCAGCAGGATCCCGGCCTGGGGGCCTCCCAGCAGCTTGTCGCCGCTGGCGATCACCAGGTCCGCCCCCTGCCGCAGGGCGGTGTTCGCGTCGGGCTCCTCCGGCAGGGCCTGCTCAGGCTGCAGCAGGCCGCTGCCGAGGTCCGCCACCAGCGGCACCCCGGCCTCCCGGCACTCCGGTGCCAGCTGGGCGATCGGGACGCTGCTGGTGAAGCCGATGATGCGGTAGTTGCTGGTGTGGATGCTGAGCACGCACCCCGTGTTCGCACCGAGGGCGTCGGTGTAGTCGGCGAGGTGGGTGCGGTTGGTGGTGCCGACCTCGCGCAGCTGTGCACCGGCGGAGGCGATCAGGTCCGGCAGGCGGAATCCGGCGCCGATCTCGATCATCTCGCCACGGCTGAGCACCACCTCACCGGTGCCGGCCAGAGCTGTGGTGGCCAGCACCAGGGCAGCTGCGCCGTTGTTGACGACCAGGGCGTCCTCGGCCTGCGGGCAGGCGGCGAGCAGGGCGGCGCGCGCCCCGGCACCGCGTCGGGAACGGGCACCGGTGGCCAGGTCGAACTCAACATCGGTGTACCCGGCCGCGTCGGACACTGCCCGGCGGGCCACCTCGGACAGGGGCGCTCGCCCCAGGTTCGTGTGGACGATGACACCGGTGGCGTTCAGCACGGGGCGCAGGGAGCCGGCGGGGCGCTCCCCGACGGCCGCCAGGATCTCCTCCAGCACCTGCTCGGGGGAGATGTCGCCGCGGCGCGCCCGATCCTGTGCAGCGCGGACAATGCCGCGCACCACACGCTCGCTCATGGCCTCCCCGGCGGCACGCACCTGCGGGTGCCCGAGCAGCTGGTCGGTGCGGGGAATCCGACGGCGCGGATCCTGTTCGTCGGCGACCATCGGACCTCCTCGTCGGCGCGCGGGCATGCTGGCGGAGGCGGACGGGAATCGAACCCGCCAGACCGAGATGCTCGGTCTCACCGGTTTTGAAGACCGGGGCGCCCACCAGGACACGTACGCCTCCGAGAACCAAAATACCAGGTCGTGGCCGATGGTCAGGCGGGAAGGTCGAATCCCCGCCATTGCTCGCCGTCCCCGGCCGATACCCCGTCGGTGGCCGCGAGCGCGTACAGCACCGACCCGTCCGGTGCCGATCCTGACGGCCCCTGCTGCTGACGGGGGGCGATCGACCCGTCCGACCTGATGACAGGCACTCTAGACTCGATCCATGACTGCTGACACGATCCGACTCACCACGATGGCCCACGGCGGAGGGTGCGCCTGCAAGATCCCGCCCGGTGAACTGGAGGATGCTGTCTCGGCCCTCGCCGGTCAGCAGTTCGACTCGGTGATCGTGGGGCTGGACGACGGGGACGACGCCGCCGCCGTGCGCGTCCAGGACGGTCTGGCGGTGCTGTCCACCGCGGACTTCTTCACCCCCGTGGTGGATGACCCCTTCGACTGGGGTCGCATCGCCGCCGCCAACGCTCTTTCGGACATCTACGCGATGGGCGGCACTCCCGTGGTGGCCATCAACCTGGTGGGCTGGCCCCGGGACGTGCTCCCCTTCGACCTGCTGCGCGAAGTGCTGCGCGGTGGCCTCGCGATCGCGAACCAGGCCGGTGTCCCCGTGATCGGAGGTCACTCGGTGGATGACCCCGAGCCCAAGTACGGCATGGCGGTCACCGGCACCGCGCACCCCGATCGTCTGCTGCGCAACGACGCCGCGGAAGCAGGCCTGCCCCTGACGCTGACCAAGCCGATCGGCGTGGGCCTGCTGAACAACCGTCAGAAGGCCACCGGCGAGGTGTCGCAGGCCGCCGTGGACACCATGACCGCGCTCAACCGTGACGCCTCCGTCGCCGCCCTTGAGGCCGGAGCGAAGGCGGCCACCGACGTCACCGGCTTCGGCCTGCTGGGGCACCTGTACAAGATGGTGCGGGCCTCCGGGGTGGGAGCCGTGATCGACCGGGCCGCGGTACCGCTGATCGACGGGGCGGCCGAGGCCCTCCGCGATGGCTACATCTCCGGCGGCACCCGTCGCAACCTCGACTGGGTGCGCGACCAGGTGCGCGCCGGGTCCGGCATCGCCGAGGAGGATCTGCTGTTGCTGGCCGATGCGCAGACCTCTGGCGGCCTGCTGGTGGTCGGCGAGGTGCCCGGCTACCCGGTGATCGGCGAGACCGTGGTCGGCTCCGGCATCGACGTGCGCTGAGGGCGCATCGATCGCCCCGGCCGTGCGGAACGCCGACGACGCTGCGCAGACCGGATCGAACGAGGGCGGGGGGGGGCCCGGGGGCCCCCCCCCTGCCGCGCCCGGAGGCGACGGTGGAGGTGGGTACGGGATTCGAACCCGTGTACACGGCTTTGCAGGCCGTTGCCTCGCCTCTCGGCCAACCCACCACGATGCTTGCGCATCTTATGGAAAAGGCGCTCCCGACAGTGATGTCGGGTGCGCCGCTCCCGGAGCGGACGACGGGACTCGAACCCGCGACCCTCACCTTGGCAAGGTGATGCTCTACCAACTGAGCCACGTCCGCATTGCGCTGTCCATGGTTTCCCCGGAGGGACTGCGTGAACCTCGCCGTGGGCGATACTGGGATCGAACCAGTGACCTCTTCCGTGTGAAGGAAGCGCGCTACCGCTGCGCCAATCGCCCTCAGGTGCTTGCACCCTCGATGCCCGCCCTCTCAGGCGGACCTCCAGAATATTACACGCTTCCCGGGGTGGCCCGTGCATCCAGGGGTGTGAGCTACGCCCCGTCGGCAGTCGACTCGGCTCGTGGGTGCTGACCCTGCACGGTGAGGGATCCTTCTCTGACGGGCGTGCCGGCGGCCGCGACAGGTGTACCGATGGCCGCGCCGCCCGGTGACCTCTGCCACGAGGGGCCGCATGCGTTTGCGCACTGAACCGCGGGCGCACTAGGGTGTTCCTTCGTCGGCTTGGCCGATGCGCGGACGTGGCTCAGTTGGTAGAGCATCACCTTGCCAAGGTGAGGGTCGCGGGTTCGAGTCCCGTCGTCCGCTCCATCTCCTCAGCACCCTCGGGTGCACGGGCGATTGGCGCAGCGGTAGCGCGCTTCCCTGACACGGAAGAGGTCACTGGTTCGATCCCAGTATCGCCCACCCATGAGAACAGCCCCGGCTCCGGCCGGGGCTGTTCTGCATTCCCTCGACGGCGCGGTACTGGAGCCGACTGATCCATGGCTGCCCATGGGTTCAGGCTCTTGCGGCCCCTTGTCATGGCTCGGGTTCTCACGGCTCCTTGTTCTCCGACGGCTCCTGGGCCCCTTCTGCCCCGTGGCCACCGGCGCGATACCGCGGCGTGATCGGCCCCGCCGCCTGCCTGTCGCCAGATGGCGACATAGGATCGCGGCACGGCGACGGCGGTGCGACAGCGCTGCCACACCGCGCCGATAGCGTCGAGAGCAAGCGGACGGCAGGGGGCCGTCCACTATCGCCCGAGGAGGCGCATCATGAATGCCACATCCCGCAGCACATCCCGCATCGTCCGCGGCCTGGCCGCTGCGAGCCTGATCACGGCACTGGCGGCCGGGTGCCAGTTCGGCATCGGGGACGACGAGCAGACGACGGGCGGCTCCGATCCCGCCGTCGAGCAGGGCGAGGACCCCGCAGGCGACGGCTCCGAGGCGGATCAGCACGATCCCCAGGCCTCCGACGGCGGGAGCGAGGGGGGCGGCGACGGCACGGCGGGCTCCGATGAGGAGGACGCGGTGGTGGACGACGACGCCGCTGCGGCAGGCGTGGACCTGAGCGGCCTCGGGGAACCGGTGGCCACGGCAGAGATCCCTGCCACCGTCGAGGGCAATGACGAGGCGACCATGACCGTGGAGCTGTTCGGCCTGGAGCGGCGCGACGACACGGTGGTGGCCACCTTCGCCTTCACCGTCAACAGCGACACCGGCTCCCAGGACGCGCGACAGCTCTACCACTTCCTCGGCAACAGCGGATGGCACCCGTACGCCATCGACACCGTGAACCTCAACAAGCACGGTGTGCTGGGCGGCGCCAAGGTCGGGCAGACGGACTACCAGAGCATGCGCTTCAAGCCCGGTCAGACCTTCTACGCCTACGCCTCCTTCGCCGCCCCGCCGGAGGACGTCACCGCCATGGACGTGATGATGGTCGACGGTGCACCGATGGCCACGGGGGTGGAGATTCGATGAGGCGCACGGGAACGAGACCCCTCGGCGTCGCCGCGCTGTGCGCGGCACTGCTGATCGGCGCGGGGGCCGCGCGGGCCGATGACGTCATCTCCCTGGATGCCAACATCACCGCGATGGACCGCAACGTCACCCCGGTCGACGACCGGGTCACCGAAGGGGGCACCACCACCATCACCCTCGAGTCGGACGTCCTGTTCGACGTCGGCTCGGCCGAGCTGAGCGAGGCCGCGCAGAAGAAGATCGGTGAGGTGGTGGGGGAGATCCCCGAGGGCGGAGCCGTCTCCGTCGACGGCCACACCGACGACGTCCCGTACCACCGCGGCAACGACGTGCTCTCCCAGGAGCGCGCCCAGGCGGTGGCCGATGCGATCGCCGCCGCCAGGCCAGATCTGGACCTCACGGTCACCGGTCACGGCGACACCGATCCCGTCGCCCCCAACAGCAAGGGCGGGGAGGACAACCCGGAGGGCCGCGCCGAGAATCGCCGCGTCGAGATCCGCTATGACGGCTGATCGTCCCCGCATCCTGCTGGTGGATGACGACGCGACCATCCGCGAGCACCTCACCGGGGTGCTCGAGCGCAGCGGCCTGGACGTCGAGCCGGCGGCCGATGGCGCCCAGGCCCTGCGCAGCATCGAGGCGAGCACCCCGGACCTGGTGATCCTGGACGTGATGATGCCGGTGATGGACGGCCGGGAGGCCCTGCGCCGCATCCGGGCGGGTCACGACTGGCTGCCGGTCATCCTGCTCACACAGGTGGGGGAGAGCTTCGAGCGTGCCGCGGCCCTGGACGAAGGGGCAGACGACTACCTCAACAAGCCTTTCGACCCGCAGGAGCTGCTGGCTCGGATCAGGGCCGTGCTGCGCCGCAGCAGCCGGGGCTCCGTCCCCCTCAGCGCCGCCCAGGCGCTGAGGGCCGGGGCGCTGCGGATCGACCGCCCGGCGCGGCGGGTGTTCCTCGGCGATGTCGAGAAGCAGCTCACCCCCCGGGCGTTCGCCCTGCTGGAGTTCCTCATGTCCCATCCGGACGAGGTGTTCGGCCGCGAGCGCCTGCTGCAGACGGTGTGGGGGTTCGACGCCATCGTCACCAGCCGTGCCGTGGACCACCGGGTGGCGGAGATCCGCCGGGTCCTCGGCGAGGACGCCGCGGCCGCCTCGTACGTGGAGACCGTGCCGGGGCTCGGCTACCGCTTCGTGCATCCGGTGGAGCGCGGATGAGCGCGAGGACGCAGGAGGATCTGAGGATCCTGGCCGGCGCGGTGATCGTCCCCGCCGTGCTGGGCCTGGCGCTCTCGGTGATCTGGTGGGCCGCCGGTGGTGACGGGACGTTCTACATGACGGTGTCCCTGCCATGGCTGCCGTTCGCCGTGGGCCTGCTGATCAGTGCCCTGCTGCTGCCGGCATTGGTGACCCTGATCGCGATGCGCCGTCACGTCGAGCAGGTGCGCCGCCGCACCGTCCAGGAGCAGACGGCCAGCAGGCGCCGACTGCTCGCGCGACTGGACCACGAGATCAAGAACCCTATCCAGGGGATCCGTGCCGCGCTCGCCGACGAGCCCTCGGAGCGGCAGCGCGCCAGCATCGACGCCCAGTCACAGCGCCTGACCAGTCTCCTCGGGGATCTGCGGAAGATCGGCGAGGTGGAGCACACCGCGCTCGAGCTCACCACCATCGATCCGGCAGCCCTCGTCGAGGAGGCCGTCGCCACCATCACCGAGGCTCCCGGCGCCGGCGAACGGCGCATCGCCGTCTCGCTGCCCACCGCTCCGCGTCCGCTCCCGCCGATCGTGGGGGATGAGGACCTGCTTTTCCTGGCACTGGTGAACGTGCTGACCAACGCCGTGAAGTATTCCGCCCCGGGGGACGCGATCGAGGTGCGGGGCCGCGCCGCCGAGGACGTGGTGGTGCTGGAGATCGCCGACACCGGACGCGGCATCGCACCCGAGGAGCTGGACCTGGTGTGGGAGGAGCTGGGGCGGGCCCAGGAGGCTCGCTCCGTCGAGGGCTCCGGCCTGGGCCTGCCGATGGTCCGCGCCATCGTCGAGCGCCACGGCGGGACGGCGCGCCTGGACTCCTGGCACGGGGAGGGATCCACGCTCACCCTGAGCCTGCCCGCCGCTGGACCGACGTCGGGCGGCTGAGAGACCGGTCATCCGCCGTCCACGTCCCGTCGGAGCATCGCGACGGTGCCCGTGGCCACACCGAGAACAGCCCACGCCACGAGCCACCAGGGCTCGTTCCCGTTGCTAGGGTCGGAAGTGGCGCATCTCGCATCAGGCCCCCGGGCGATGATGCCTACGACACCCCACAAGGAGCCCACCCATGCGTGTACTGGTCATCCGTGCCCACCCCCTCGACTCCAGCAAGTCCCGGTCCATGGCCATGGCCGACGTATTCCTCGAGGAGCTGCGGTCCTCGCACCCCGACGCTTCCGTCGACGACGTGCGCCTGTACGAGACCGCCGTGCCCGAGATCGACCTGGACATGATGACCGGCTGGGAGCGCCTGGCAGACGGTGAGCACTTCTCCCACCTGACCGGGCCCCAGCAGAACAAGCTCGCCCTGTTCGACCAGTACACCAAGCAGTTCCAGGCGGCCGATCTGGTGGTGATCGCGAACCCCCTGTGGAACCTGTCTGTGCCCACACGCCTGAAGGCCTGGATCGACACCATCTGCCGGGCCGGGGTCACCTTCCGGTACACGGAGGAGGGTGCCGCGGAAGGCCTGGTCAAGGGCAAGACGGTGGTCCACCTGCAGGCCAGTGGCGGCCATTTCGACCAGCAGGACCCGGCCTGCCTCTACATCAGGGGAATGTTCTCGTTCCTGGGGTGCGAGGTGCACACGGTGGCGGCGGAGGGCATGGACCACGAGCCCGACCGTGCCGAGCAGATCCTGGAGGAGGCTCACGACAGGGTGAGGGAGCTGGCGCGCGGGCTCTGAGCCGCCAGCCCGGTGAGGGGCGGGTGGCTCAGGGCGGCGGTGGCCGGCGGGAAGCGAGTGCGCACGGCCGGTGCGGGGCACTGTCGCGCCCGTCTACGATGGCTCGTGGAGCCGGCACCGTAGGCCGGATCGCGACCCCTCAATGCAAGGAGCATCACCGTGGCCCAGTTCGACATCACCCTCGACGGCAGTCCCCAGCAGGTCGAGGAGGGCACCACCGGCACCGAGCTCTTCGAGGGTCGCGGCGAGGTGATCGCCCTGCGCATCGACGGAGAGCTGCGTGACCTCTACACCCCGCTGGCCGCAGGCCAGGTGGTCGAGGCCGTGGAGATCTCCAGCGAGGACGGCCTGTCGATCCTGCGCCACAGCGCCGCCCACGTGCTCGCCCAGGCCGTGCAGAAGGTGAACCCCGACGCCAAGCTGGGCATCGGCCCGCCCATCACCGACGGCTTCTACTACGACTTCGACGTCGCCGAGCCCTTCACCCCGGAGTCCCTCAAGGCCCTGGAGAAGGAGATGAACCGGATCGTCAAGGAGGGCCAGCGCTTCGTGCGCCGCGACATCTCCGACGACGACGCCCGCGCCGAGGAGGCCGACGAGCCGTACAAGCTCGAGCTGATCGGCCTGAAGTCCAACGCCGGGGAGGCCGCCGAGGGCGCCGCCGTCGAGGTGGGCGAGGGCGGGCTGACCATGTACGACAACGTGAACCGCCGCGGTGAGGTGGTCTGGACGGACCTGTGCCGCGGCCCGCACCTGCCCACCACCAAGCTGATCGGCAACGGGTTCGCCCTCACCCGCTCGGCGGCCGCCTACTGGCGCGGCAGCGAGAAGAACCCGATGCTGCAGCGCATCTACGGCACCGCCTGGCCCTCCAAGGAGGAGCTGCGCGCCTACCAGGAGCGCATCGCCGAGGCCGAGCGCCGCGATCACCGCCGCCTGGGAAGCGAACTGGACCTGTTCTCCTTCCCCGACGAGATCGGCTCGGGGCTGCCGGTGTTCCACCCCAAGGGCGCCATGGTGCGCATGGAGATGGAGGACTACTCGCGCCGCCGCCACGTCGAGGCCGGGTACTCCTTCGTGAACACCCCCCACATCACCAAGGGGCAGCTGTTCCAGACCTCCGGGCACCTGGACTGGTACGCCGAGGGCATGTACCCCGCCATGCACATGGACGAGGAGCGCGACGCCGAGGGCGCCATCACCAAGCAGGGCCAGGACTACTACCTCAAGCCCATGAACTGCCCCATGCACAACCTGGTGTTCCGCTCCCGGGGCCGCTCCTACCGCGAGCTGCCGCTGCGGCTGTTCGAGTTCGGCACCGTCTACCGCCACGAGAAGTCCGGTGTGGTGCACGGCCTCACCCGTGCCCGCGGCTTCACCCAGGACGACGCCCACATCTACTGCACCCGCGAGCAGATGCGCGATGAGCTCACCACGCTGCTCACCTTCGTGCTGGACCTGCTGAAGGACTACGGGCTGGAGGACTTCTACCTCGAGCTGTCCACCAAGAACCCCGAGAAGTTCGTGGGCGACGACGCCACCTGGGAGGAGGCCACCCGCACCCTGGAGGAGGTGGCCACCGCCTCCGGGCTGGACCTGGTGCCCGATCCCGGCGGTGCCGCCTTCTACGGCCCCAAGATCTCCGTGCAGGCCAAGGACGCCATCGGCCGCACCTGGCAGATGTCCACCATCCAGCTGGACTTCAACCTGCCCGAGCGCTTCGAGCTGGAGTACACCGCCCCTGACGGATCCCGCCAGCGCCCGGTGATGATCCACCGCGCCCTGTTCGGTTCGATCGAGCGGTTCTTCGGCGTGCTGGTGGAGCACTACGCGGGAGCGTTCCCGGTCTGGCTGGCCCCGGTGCAGGTGATGGGCATCCCGGTGGCCGCCGAGTACGTGCCCTACCTGGAGCAGGTGGCGCAGAAGCTGCGCGCCCACGGTGTACGGGTCCAGGTGGATGCCTCCGACGACCGGATGCAGAAGAAGATCCGCACCCACACCAAGGAGAAGGTGCCCTACCTGTTGATCGCCGGTGGCGAGGACCAGGACAAGGGTGCGGTCTCCTTCCGCATGCGCGACGGCAGCCAGGACAACGGCATCCCCGTCGACGAGGCGGTGGAGCGGATCGTCGCCTCGATCAGGGACAAGGCGCAGGTGTGAGCGAGCAGCCGCGCGCTGCCGAG
>NZ_JALXKT010000032.1:0-34843 GCF_025144775.1 Brachybacterium sp. p3-SID957
GTCGCGTTCGGGGTCAGGCGCGCGAGCGACGCCGGAGCTCGCGGAAATGGGCGGCGGCAACGGTGTCGGTGCCCAGTTCGGGGCTGGGGTCCCGGCCCACGATGTGCAGCATGGTCGCGTTCACGAAGGCGATCAGGGGGATCGCGAACAGTGCACCGGGGATCCCGGCGAGCATCGCACCGGCGGCGACGCCCAGGAACACGGCCAGCGGATGCATCTCCACGGCCTTGCCCATCAGGAACGGCTGCAGCACGTTGCCCTCGATCTGCTGGACGGCCAGAACGATGCCCAGCATGATCAGCGCCGATACCCAGTTGTTCAGCACCAGCACCAGCAGTACGGCGATCGCGCCGGAGGCGAAGGCACCGACCAGGGGGATGAAGCTGAACAGGAACACCAGCAGCCAGATCGGCACCGCGTAGGAGCCGAGGCCCAGCACCACCATGCCGAGCGCGATGCCCACGGCGTCCACGGCGGCCACCAGGATCTGGGTGCGCACATACGCCGATAGGGCCTTCCAGCCGCGGCGGAACGCCTCATGGGTGGGGATGCGAGCGTCCGGGGGCAGCAACCCCACCACCCAGCGCCAGATCGCGGTGCCGCTGGAGAGCAGGAAGAACAGGGTGAACAGGCAGATCACGATGCCGGTCGCCACGTTGCCCAGCACCGCGGCGGTGCTCAGAGCACTGCTGACGAGCTGGGAGGCGTTCTCCTGAAGCTGGGTGATCCCCTCGTTGATCGCCGAATTGATCATCGGGTCATCGATCTGGAAGGTGGTCTGCGCCCAATCGAGGATCGCCTGGAAGCCGTCGACGGCCTTCGCCTGGATGTCGGCGAACTGGGCGATCAGCTGCCGACCGGCCAGGGTGAACATCCCGGAGATGACCAGCAGCAGACCGATCAGCGCGATGCCGCTGGATGCCGCACGCCCCAGGAAGGTGTACCTGGTGAGGACCTGCACCACGGGCTGAAGCATCACGGCCAGCAGGATCGCGATCAGCACCGGGATCACGATGGTGGTGATCTTCAGCAGACCCCACAGCACCAGGGCGATGGCCGCGACGACGATGATCAGTCGCCATGACCAGGCGGCGACCCGTCGCACGCCGATGGGGATCTCCTCCACCTCCTGCGGCAGGCCAGGGGGGCGCGGCGCAGGGCGCAGCTTCGACATCAGCGGTCTCCTTCATTCCGGCAAGCCGATCGACTCCGCGCCCACTCTAGTGGGGCGCACCCGGCCTGCCCTCACGATCGTGGCCCGCACGACGATCGAGGAGGTCATCCTCGACGAAGGTCGTGCCCGCCGCATCCCTCCGGCCAGGTCCCTCAGCGGTGGTGCTCGATACCGTGGGCCCATGCACAGCTCCGACGCCGCGCCCCCTCCGCCCTCCCCCGCCGTCCCACCGGCATCCTCCCCTCCCGCGCCGACCGGCGGCAGCGCTCCCGCCCCGGCGCCCGCCACTGCCACCGCCCCCGATCCCGGTGCCGCAGGCGCGTTCCGCACGCGGCCACCGGCCCCCGAGCAGGCCGTGACCGCCGAGGCCGCGCTGTCCATCCGCGGGCTGCGCAAGTCCTTCAGCGGCACCGAGGTGGTCCACGGGATCTCCCTGGATGTCCCGCGGGGCTCCTTCTACGGCATCGTCGGCCCCAACGGTGCCGGGAAGACCACCACCCTGTCGATGGCCACCGGGATGCTGCGCCCCGACGGCGGCACCGCCCACGTGGCAGGGGTGGACATGTGGGCGCAGCCCGAGCGCGCGAAGGCCGGCCTGGGTGTGCTGGCCGACGGGCTTCGCACCTTCGACCGCCTCACGGGCCGTGAGCTCCTCACCTATGTGGGCCTGATCCGCGGGATGGAGGCCGACACCGTCGCCACGCGCACCGACTCCCTGCTGGCGGCCTTCGACCTGGCAGGCGAGGAGGGCAAGCTGGTGGTGGACTACTCCGCCGGCATGACCAAGAAGATCCTGCTGGCCAGCGCCCTGATCCACGCGCCCCGCCTGCTGGTGCTGGACGAGCCGCTGGAGGCCGTGGACCCGGTCTCCGCACAGGTGATCCGGAAGATCCTCACCGACTACGTGCGCAACGGCGGCACCGTGGTGCTCTCCAGCCACGTGATGGAGCTGGTGGAGGGCCTGTGCACCCACGTGGCGATCATCGCCAAGGGTGAGCTGCTCGCGGCGGGCACCCTCGACGAGATGCGCCGGGGAGGCAGCCTGGTCCAGACCTTCATCGACATGGTGGGCGGCGGGGCCGTGGCCGAGGGGAGCCTGTCGTGGCTGGAGTCCTGAGCACCCCGCCTGCCGCCGCCGCCACCGCTGCCGCAGGGACCGTCGATCACGGCTCCATCCAGCAGCGGCAGCTGGTGCCGCTGCTGATGAAGCTGAAGTGGGCGCTGTGGAAGCGCTCCTACCGCAAGAACGTCGGCAAGCTGGTGGGCACCATCATCGGTGTGCTGTACGCCACCGGCGGCCTGGTGGGACTGGTGTTCACGTTCCTGGGGCTGACGCTGTGGAGCGGCGAGGGCACCATGTTCCCCACCATCATCAGGGGCCTGGGTGCGGTCACGGTGCTCGCGTGGCTGCTGATCCCCGTGCTGGCCTTCGGGGTGGACGACACCCTGGACCCGCGACGCTTCGCCATGTTCCCGCGGTCGGCGAAGGAGCTGCAGCCAGGCATGTTCGCCGCTGCCGCGCTGAGCCTGCCCACCCTGCTGACCGTGGTGGCCGTGGGCATCGCGACGGTGTTCGAGGTGATCTGGCTGCTGGCCTTCGGCGCCGGTGCTGTGTGGGTGGCCCTCGCCCTGATCGTGCTGCTCCCTGCCAACCTGGCCGGCATCGCCCTGTGCCTGCTGCTGCCGCGCGCGGTGTTCGCGCACTCGGCCTCCCGCACCTCCTCCCGCAGCGGTCGGGAGCTGGGAGGCATGGTGGCCATGATGCTGTTCCTGGCCGCTGTCTACGGTATCTCCCTGTCGGTGCAGGGCCTGGAGAGCCTGGACATGGACCTGGTGCGCGAATGGACCATGATCGCGGTCACGGTGCTGGCGTGGACCCCGTTCGGTGCCCTGTTCGCGGTGCCGATGGACCTCGCGGAGGGCCAGGTGCTGGCAGCCCTGCTGCGCGTCCTCATCGGCGCAGCGACGATCGTGCTGGTGTGGAGGTGGTGGCGACGCTCCCTGGACCGCTCCCTCACCTCGGCACTGACCGGGGACGCCTCCTCGGGCACCGCGAAGGTCACCTCACTGGTGCCGCGATGGGCCACCGCATCGCCCTTCGGGGCGGTGATGGGAAGGTCGCTGCGCTACTGGCGGCGCGACACCCGGTACCTAGCCGCCGTGGCCATCTACCCGCTGGTGTTCGTGTTCCTGGTCGCGATGGGTCTGGTGCTGGAAGAGGCCCGTCCGATGATGCTGGTGATGGCCGTGCTGATGGCCGGTCTCACGGGCATCTCGCTCTCGAACGAGATCGGCTTCGACGGCCCTGCAGGCTGGGTGAACATCACCGCCGGGCTCGACGCGCGCGCAAACCTGCTGGGCCGCATCGCGGCGATCGCAGTGCTCATGGCTCCGGCGGCGGTCGTGGTGACCGCGCTGGTGCCCCTGCTGTACGGCATGGCGCACCTGGTCCCGATGATGGTGCTGGGCACGCTGGGTCTGATGCTCACCGGCTGGGGGGTCTCCGTGGTGGTGGGCGTGCTGCTGCCCTACCCCACCTCGCCCCCGGGAACGAACCCGATGAAGGACAAGTCCGCCTCGAGCGCCAATGCGTTCCTGGGGATGGGCGCGGCCTCCCTCGGCGTGTTCGTGCCCCAGCTGCCGGCGATCGGGCTGGCCGCCTGGGGCCTGCTGGGCGGGGGCCCGCTGATCCAGGGGCTCGCAGGCCTGCTCAGCCTGATCATCGGCATCGTGGTGCTGTGGGTGGGGGTGCGGATCGGTTCGGCACGACTGGATGCCCGCTACCCGGACCTGTTCCAGAAGGTCCGCGACCACCTCTGAGCGTTCAGCTCAGCTCGCGCTGCATCACCAGGGCGTCGATGCTGCGCCCGCGGATCCGGTAGTAGCCGCGCCTGCGCCCGATCTCCTGGTAGCCGGCGCGCCGGTAGAAGGCGCGGGCGCGGTCGTTGTCCTCCCGCACCTCCAGCAGGATCCGCTCGGCACCGCCCGCCCGGGCGGCCTGCTCGCACCAGCCCAGCAGCGCCTGCCCGATGCCGCGATGCTCCTGGAGGGAGCCGATGGTGTGCAGGTCCGCGGTGTCGCCGGCCAGCATCACTCCGGCGTACCCCAGCAGCTCACCGACCCGACCGGGTTCCTCGGCGACCACGTAGCGACGATCGGGGTGCTCGATCTCCTCGGCCAGCTGGAACACGGTCCAGGCCTCGTCGGGGAACAGCTCCAGCTCGGCGAAGGCGATGGCCTCCACGTCCTCGAGCGTCGCCCGTCGCAGCGTGATCTGCTCGGGCATGGTCAACGGCCCAGCGCGCTCTTGCGGGCGGTGGGCTTGGCGGCGTCCGGGTCCCGCAGGTACAGGGGGTCCGTGCTGGTGAGGTCCTCCCCCTGGGCGTGCAGGAGGGCCGCCACCTCGATCAGGTGGGAGGCATCCGCGTCCACGAGTTCCGAGGTGGCCGGCAGCAGGTCCGGGTACAGGCGGGCCCCGGAGCCGACCAGCAGATCGCAGGCCGTGAGCTCCGCGGCCACGTCCGCGGGCGGGGCGACGGCTGGCCCGGCCTCGCGGCGCACGGTGCCGTCGGCCAACCGGCGGTACCGGGCGTGGTAGACCTCGCGGCGGCGCGCGTCGAGCGCTACGGCCACGGTGCGCTCCGGCAGGTCGCGGGCATTGCCGTCGGCCCCCTCAGCCCCGTCAGCCCCGTCAGCCCCGTCAGCCCCGTCAGCCCCGTCGGCAGTATCTGCTCTGTCGGCCGTATCGGCCTCGGCGAGCGCCTGGTGGGCCAGGGCGTCCAGGGAGCACACCCCGTGCAGGGGGATTCCCAGCACCGCGGCGATGGACCGGGCAGCCACCAGGCCCACCCGAAGGCCCGTGAAGGGGCCGGGGCCGCGGCCGACGACGACGCCGGTGAGCTCTGCGCGGCTGGCGCCTGCGTCCTGCAGCACCCCGTCGACCAGGGCCAGCAGCACCTCGTCGTGGTGACGGGCGCGGGTGTCGGAGCGCATGTGGCGCACAGCGGCATCCGGTGCGTCCAGGTCTCCACCCATCACAGCGGTGGAGACGGCACCGGAGGTGTCGATGCCCAGCAGCATCAGTCCTCCTGCTCGTGGGTGTCGGTGGCGGGGTCGATCGGCGCGGTCCTCAGGCCGGCATCCGCGAGCGCGCGGGCCAGGGACGCCGTCGCGGTCCGGTCCCAACGAGGTCCGGACGGGAGCAGGCGCAGGGTGCGCGGCTCCTCGGGGCGGTCGGGATCGGCCACCTGGGTGGGGCGGACCAGCTCGATGAGCAGGTGCGAATCAGCCAGGTGCTCCACGCGGTCGCGGCCCCATTCCACCACGGTGACCGCATCGTCGAGGTCGGCCTCGAGGTCGAGGTCCTCCAGGTCGGCACTGCCGCCGAGCCGGTAGGCGTCCACGTGCACGAGTGCCGTGCCTCCGGTGAGGGAGGGATGCACCCGGGCGATCACGAAGGTGGGCGAGGCCACGGGCCCACGCACCCCCAGCCCTTCCCCGAGGCCCTGGGTGAAGGTGGTCTTGCCCGCGCCGAGGGGCCCGTCCAGCACCAGCAGGTCGCCCGCGCGCAGCACTGTGGCGAGCGCCTCGGCGACGCGCCGGGTGTCCTGCGGGTCCTCCGTGTGCAGCTCGATGCCGCTCATGGACGGACCTCGCGCGGAACGCGGGCGTTGATGGAGGTGAGCACCTCGTAGGGGATGGTGCCGGCGGCACGCGCCCAGTCGTCGGCCGTGGTTGCCTCAGGTCCGTCGCTCCCGGCGGCGTCAGGTCCGGGGCCGTCCTCGGTCGGAGTGCTCTCGTGCGCGCTGCGGGCATCGCCGAACAGGATCACTTCGTCGCCGGCCTTCGCGACGCTGTCAGGGCCCAGGTCGAGCACGATCTGATCCATGCTGATGCGGCCCACCTGCGGCACCACCCGGTCGCCCTCGGCTGTGCGCACCAGCACGGACACCTTGCCGCTGGCCGCGCGGTGCAGACCGTCGGCGTAGCCCATCGGCACCAGTCCCAGGCGGGTGGTGCCCGCCGCGGTGTGCAGGCGCCCGTAGCCCACCGTGGTCCCCGCCGGGACCTCCTTGACCAGGGCCAGGCGGCTGGTGACGGTCATCGCGGGTCGCAGCGGGAGGTCGGTCTCCACCGGCGGGTAGCCGTACATCGCGATGCCGGGCCGCACCAGGTCGCGGTGCAGGTCGGGCCGGGACAGCAGGGCGGCGGAGTTGGCCAGGTGCTGCAGCGGGATGGTGCCGAACTCCTCGGTCAGGGCGGCGACAGTGGAGTCGAACACGTCCACCTGCTGGTCGGTGGCCGGGTCGGAGGGGACGTCCGCATCGGTGAGGTGGGTCCAGGCCGCGACCAGCTGCACGAAGTCCTCCTCCCGGATGGCCTGCACCACCGGGGCGGCCCGGGAGGGCAGGACGCCGTTGCGGCCCATTCCGGTGTCGATCTTCAGGTGCACGCGGGCGCGCCGCTCCACGGAACGGGAGGCATCGATCACCAGGTGCAGCATCTCCATGGAGCCGACGGACACGTCGATCCCGGCGGCCACCAGGTCCGGCAGCAGGGCGGCCGCGGTGCGCGGCTCGTACATCCAGGTCAGGATGGGCACGTCCAGTCCCGCATGCGACAGCGCCAGCGCACCGGCCGGGTGGGCCGCTCCCAGCCAGGTGGCCCCTCCCTCGAGTGCGGCCCGGGCGGTGGCGAGCATGCCGTGCCCGTAGCCGTCGGCCTTGACCACGGCCATCAGCGCCGTCTGCTCGTCGAGCGCACTCTTCAGTGCACGCACGTTGTCGGTGATGGCCGACGGGTCCACCACCGCGCGGTTGGGGATGTATCGGGGATCCTCCGCCGGGATCGGGACGCTCATCGTTCTCCTTCGCTCGACGGCTCTGCGCCGTGGGGCTGGTCCTCCGTGCCCGACAGGATAGTCGCCAGGGCATCGGGGACCCGATCGGCGACGTCGAGAGCGACCACGGGCACGAGGCCTCCGTGGGAGGCCAGGCGCCCCGCGCGGCCGTGCAGCAGCGCGGCGATCGCCGCCGAGTGCGGGCCGGGCAGCCCCGCGGCGAGCAGGGTGCCCAGGATCCCGGCGAGTACGTCGCCGGTGCCGGCAGTGGCCAGATAGGCCGTCGCGTCGTCCTGCGCGAGCAGCGGGACCTCCGCCTCGGGCGCAGCGATCACGCTGACCGAGCCCTTCATCAGCACGGTCGCCCCGGTGGCGCCGGCGAGCGCCCGCGCCAGGGTGGGCGCATCCTGTTCGGGGTCGATGCCCAGGGTGCGGGCCAGTCGCTGCGCCTCACCGCGGTGCGGGGTGAGCACCACCTCGGCGCTGAAGCGGTCCGCCCGTCGGATGGCATCGATCCCTCCGGCGTCGATCACGCCACGGCGCACCTCGCCGTCGGCGCCGGCGCGCAGGGCGTCGATGACGGTGCGTGCGCGCGCATCGTCACCGGGAAGGCCCGGGCCGACCACGAGCGCATCGGTGCGGCCGATGTCGGCCAGGTCCACTCCTCCGGCGCGGGAGCCCGCAGCCGGGGCGGCCGGCCCGTCGGGCACCGGGTGGCCCAGGACCTCGGGCCGGGTGCGCAGCACCAGGTCCAGCACGGGGGCGGGGGCGAGGCAGCGCACCATGCCCGCCCCGGCGCGTGCCGCACCGGAGCAGGCCAGTACCGCGGCGCCCGGATACCGGGTGCTGCCGGCGGCGATCGCGACCACGCCGCGGCTGTACTTGCTGTCGTCCCTGCCGGCCCGCGGCCACAGCCGCCGCACGTCCTCATCCTGGAGGCGCTGCACGGCGGGCTGCGGGGGCAGGTGGTCCGCCAGCCCCAGGTCCACCAGGTGGGTGCGACCGGTGAGAGCGCTGCCGCCGGGCAGCAGCATCCCGGCCTTGACTGCTCCGAAGGTCACGGTGGAACGCGCGGGCAGAGCGAGCTCGGCGGCCTCACCGGTGGAGGCATCCAGGAAGCTGGGGAGGTCCACGGCGATCACGGGTGTGCCGCGGTGGCGGATCAGCTCGAGCATCCTTCGCAGATCCCCGGGGACCTCGGGGCGACCGCCGATGCCGAGGATCGCATCGAGCACCAGGCAGGTGCCGTCGATCAGCTCGCCCAGCTGCTGTTCGGTGAGATCCGCGAGCCGGTGGAGCGTTCCTCCAGCCGCGTGGAGGGCTCGGGCCCCCTCCTGGTGGCAGGCGTCCGCGGTGGCGAGTCCATCGGCGCGGATCCCGTCTCGGCGCAGCATGGCCGCGGCGTGCAGCCCGTCCCCGCCGTTCG
Source organism: Brachybacterium sp. p3-SID957 (assembly GCF_025144775.1). Lineage (NCBI taxonomy): Bacteria > Bacillati > Actinomycetota > Actinomycetes > Micrococcales > Dermabacteraceae > Brachybacterium > Brachybacterium sp. p3-SID957. The sequence goes on from NZ_JALXKT010000032.1 coordinate 8,440, forward strand.
CACCGGAGCCCGCGAGCACCAGTACGTGGGGTGGCGGTCCCGGGGCGCGATCCGCATCGGCGACGAGCCCGGTCCGGGCCCGCAGTTCGGCGCGCACATGGGCGGCGAGGGCGTGGGCGGCCCGCAGCATCAGGGGCTCGCCTGCATCGAGCAGGGGACGCTCTGCCGCGCGGACGGTCTCTGCTTCGTAGCCGTGGATCATGCTCCTGCCTCCGCTCCCGTGTGCCCGCTGCTCGGGCTGGTTCCCGCTCGGCGGTCCGCCGGCGGGTCGCTCTCCCTCTCGGCCACCACGATCGCGGTGGCGATCGAACCGTCGTGGGAGAGGGACAGGTGCAGGTGGCTCACCCCCAGGCGCTCGGCGGCGCGCAGCGTGGCACCCTCGAGCACCAGGTAGGGCTTGCGGGCACCGTTGCGGCGCACCGTGACGTCGTGCCAGGAGAAGTCCCCCGGGGACCCCAGTGCCTTGCCCACGGCCTCCTTGGCGGCCACGCGCGCGGCGCGGGAGGCGGCGGACATCTCCCGCTCGCTGGGGGTGAGCAGGCGCGTCAGCAGCGCCGGGGTGCGCACGAAGGCCGCATCGAGCCGGGGCACGTCGACCACGTCGATGCCGACCCCCACCACGGTGCCGTCCTCACGGGGCGCGAAGGCCCGGGGCGATCCCCCGGCCGTCTCGGCAGGCTCGACACGCCCGGCCGACCCGGCGGACAGGGCAGGCGGGGTGGGGCCGTGCGGGTCATGGGGATCGGAAGGGGACGTGTACACCCCTGCAGTATCACACCCGCGTGCGGGTCACTCCACGGTGACGGACTTGGCCAGGTTGCGGGGCTGGTCCACGTCCAGGCCCTTCGCGGTGGCCAGCTCGCAGGCGAAGATCTGCAGCGGGATCACCGTCAGCAGCGCCGCGAACAGGGTGCGGGTCTGCGGGATGCGGATCACCACGTCGGCGTAGGGCAGCACCTCGTCGTCCCCCTCCTCCGCGATCACCAGGGTACGGGCACCCCGGGCGCGCACCTCCTGGATGTTGGAGATCACCTTGGAGTGCAGCACGTCGCGCCCGCGCGGGGAGGGCACGATCACGAACACCGGCTGCCCCTCCTCGATGAGGGCGATGGGGCCGTGCTTGAGCTCGCCGGCCGCGAACCCCTCGGCGTGGATGTAGGCGATCTCCTTCAGCTTCAGCGCGCCCTCCATGGCGGTCGGGTAGCCCACATGGCGGCCCAGGAACAGCACGCTGGTGGCGTCCTTCATGTCCTTGGCGAGATCCTCGACCTGTGCCGAGGCGTCCAGCACCTGCTGGATCTTCTCCGGCAGGGCGTGCAGGTCCTCCATGATCTGGGCGATCTCGTCGGGGAAGAGGTTGCCGCGCACCTGCGCCAGGTACAGGCCCAGCAGGTAGCAGGCGGCGATCTGGCCCAGGTAGGCCTTGGTGGAGGCCACCGCGATCTCCGGGCCGACGTACAGGTACAGGGCGGCATCGGCCTCACGGGGGATGGTGGAACCGCGGGTGTTGCAGATCGCGATCACCTTGGCGCCCTGCTCCTGCGCGTGGCGCACTGCCATGAGGGTGTCCATGGTCTCGCCGGATTGGGAGATCGCCACCACCAGCGTCTTCTCGGTGACCACGGGGTCGCGGTAGCGGAACTCGTGGGCCAGCTCCACCTCCACCGGGATGCGGCACCAGTGCTCGATGGCGTACTTGACCACCGCACCCGCGTTGGCGGCGGTGCCGCAGGCCACCACCACGATCTTGTCCACGCTGCGCAGCACGGAGTCGTCGATCGCCTTCTCGTCCAGGTGCAGCTTCCCGTCGACCAGGCGGCCCAGCAGGGTGTCGGCGATGGCGCCGGCCTGCTCGTGGATCTCCTTGGCCATGAAGGAGGGGTAGCCGCCCTTCTGCGCGGCGGTCACGTCCCACTCGATGGTGAAGCGCTTGGGGTCGGTGACCTCGGCGCCGTCGGCGGTGATCACGCGCACCGCATCGGCGGTGACGGTGACGATCTGGTCGTGGTCGATCTCCAGCGCCTCGCGGGTGGAGTCTACGAAGGCGGCCACGTCCGAGCCCAGGAAGTTCTCGCCGTCGCCCAGTCCCACCACGAGCGGGGAGTTGCGCCGGGCGGCGACCACGGTGCCCGGGGCATCGCGGTGCACGGCCAGCAGCGTGAAGGCACCGTCGAGATGGGTGGCGGCCCGGCGCATCGCCTCGGTGAGGTCGCCGGTGGCCTCCATCTCCCGGGCCACCAGGTGGGCGGCGGCCTCGGAGTCGGTCTCGGAGCGGAAGGGGTAGCCGGCCGCCTCCAGCTCGGCGCGCAGGGCGGCGAAGTTCTCGATGATGCCGTTGTGCACCAGGGCGAGCTCGTCGTCGTGACCGCCCAGGTGGGGGTGGGCGTTGGTGTCGTTGGGTGAGCCGTGGGTGGCCCAGCGGGTGTGGCCGATGGACACGCTGCCGGTCATGTCCGTGCGCTCGGCGAGGGCCTCGCGCAGGTTCTGCAGCTTGCCGGCGCGCTTCTCGAGGCGCACAGTGCCGTCGTCGACCACGGCGATGCCGGCGGAGTCGTACCCGCGGTACTCGAGCCGGGCCAGGCCCTGCAGGGCCACATCGACGGGGCGGGAGGGGGAGGCGGCGCGGGGGCCTGCGTATCCGACGATTCCACACATGGGGCTCACGCTAACGGCCCGCGCAGGGTGCGACACCCCGAAACCGCTGGTGGAGAGAGGTGTCGCTCACGATCCAGAGCGACCGTGCACGCACGTGGAGCATCCCGCGAAGGTTCGGTCACGATCGGTCACGGCCTGCCCGGTGCGCGTCACGGGGCCCGGGCTGGAACAATCGCCCCATGAGATCCGCCGTCAACGCCGTCTCCCCGTTCGACGAGATCCCTCGTGACGAGTGGGCCCGGCTCTCGCAGCAGACCCCGCTCCCCCTGTCCGAGCAGGACGTGGCGAAGCTGCGAGGCCTGGGCGACCGGGTGGACCTGCAGGAGGTCGATGCGGTGTACCGGCCCATCTCACGCCTGCTGAACATCCAAGTGGCCGCCGCCCAGCAGCTGCGCATGGCGCGGGGGGACTTCCTGCCCCAGCGGCAGCACCGCACCCCGTACGTGATCGCGGTGGCGGGATCGGTGGCCGTGGGCAAGTCCACCACCGCGCGCCTGCTGCGGGAGCTGATGGCGCGCTGGCCGGACACGCCGCGCGTCCAGCTGGTGACCACCGACGGGTTCCTGTACCCCAACGCCGAGCTCGAGAAGCGCGGCATCATGCACCGCAAGGGCTTTCCCGAGAGCTACGACCGCAGGCGCCTGCTGCGGTTCGTCTCCGACGTCAAAGCCGGGGTGTCGAGCGTGGAGGCACCGGTGTACTCCCACCTCACCTACGACATCGTCGAGGACGAGCGGGTGGTGGTGGAGCGACCGGACGTGCTGATCCTGGAGGGCCTGAACGTGCTCCAGCCCTCGCGGCCGCGTCGTGACGGGCGGATGGGCCTGGCGGTCTCGGACTTCTTCGACTTCTCCGTGTACGTGGATGCCCGCGGTGAGGACGTGCAGCGCTGGTACGTCGAGCGGTTCCTGCAGCTGCGACGCACCGCCTTCAACGACCCCCGCTCCTACTTCCGCCGCTACGCGGAGCTCTCGGACCAGGAGGCCAGGGAGACGGCCGAGCGGATCTGGCGCTCCATCAACGGGCCGAACCTCTCGGAGAACGTGCTGCCCACGCGCGGTCGCGCGGATCTCGTGCTGCGCAAGGACGGCCTGCACCGGGTGCAGACCGTCCTGCTGCGCAAGGTGTGAGGACGGGCCGGCCGCACTGTCGACCGGCCCTCACAGGATGCGACTCAGAGGCCGACGCGCTCACTGACCACAGCGGCGAGGCGCTCAGCCACGGCGGTGGCCTGCTCGTCGGTGGGCGCCTCGACCATCACGCGGACCACGGGCTCGGTGCCGGAGGGGCGCAGCAGCACGCGGCCGGTCTCCCCCAGCTCGGCCTCGGCCTCGGCGACGGCGTCGAGCACACCGCGGTCGATGGTGGCGCGCGCCTTGTCCACGTTCTTGACGTTGATCAGGGCCTGTGGGAGGCGTGTCATGACGTCGGCCAGCTCGCGGGCGGTGCGCCCGGTCTCGGCGATGCGCTGCAGGAGGTGGAGGGCGGTCAGCTCCCCGTCGCCGGTGGTGGCGTGCTCGGCGATGATCACGTGCCCGGACTGCTCACCGCCGATGGAGTACCCGCCCAGGTTCATCTCCTCGAGCACGTAGCGGTCGCCGACGGCCGTCTGCCCCAGGAAGATGCCATGCTCGCGCATGGCGAGCTTGAGGCCCAGGTTGCTCATCACCGTGACCACCAGGGTGTCCTCGTGGAGCTTGCCGCGCTCCTTGAGGTCCAGGGCCAGGATCGCCATGATCTGGTCGCCGTCGATGACCTCGCCGTCGGCGTCCACGGCCAGGCAGCGGTCGGCATCGCCGTCGAAGGCCACGCCGATGTCCGCGCCGTGCTCGCGCACCGCTCGCTGCAGGGGCTCGAGGTGGGTGGATCCCACGCCGTCGTTGATCAGGCCGCCGTCGCTGAGGTCGCCGATCACGTGCACGGTGGCGCCGGCGCGCCGCAGTGCCTCGGGGCCGGTGACGGCGGCAGCCCCGTTGGCGCAGTCGGCCACGACGGTGATGCCCTCCAGGGAGCGATCCAGGGTGCGGACGAGGTGCTCGACGTAGGCATCGATCGCGCCCTCGTAACGGCGGATGGTGCCCACGTCGGTGCCCTCCGGGCGGTCCCACTCCTCACCGAGGCGGGCCTCGATGGCGTCCTCGACCTCGTCAGGCAGCTTGGTGCCGCCGCGGGCGAAGAATTTGATGCCGTTGTCGGGGGCGGGGTTGTGGGAGGCTGAGATCATCACGCCCAGGTCGGCACCAGTGGACTGCACCAGGTACGCCAGTCCCGGGGTGGGCAGCACCTCGGCGTCCAGCACGTCGACACCTGCGGAGGCGAGTCCCGCGCACACGGCGGCGGTGAGGAAGTCACCGGAGGGGCGGGTGTCCCGGGCGACGATGGCGCGCGGCTTGGTGCCGCCGAAGGCGCCCAGGGTGCCCAGCACGTGGGCTGCGCCCACGGAGAGCTCGACGGCGAGCTCCGCGGTGATGTCGCCGTTGGCGCGTCCGCGCACTCCGTCGGTACCGAACAGTCGTGCCATGGGATCCGATTCCTCTCGCAGGGTGGTGTCGCCGGGTGGTGTCGCAGGGAGGTGCTCCGGTGGGCCGCTCAGGACGACCGACTGTTCGAGGGTAGCGGGCAGTGGGCCCGTCGCCGCGAAGATCTGCCGATGTCATCGACTGGGGAGAGCAGGGCCACGCCGGGCAAGGCCACGCACGGGCCGGTGGCTGCCCACGCGACAGGACCCCGCCACCGAGGGGTGACGGGGTCCTGTGCGAGCTGGAGGAAGCGGCGCTGCCGCTCCGATCAGCGCTTGGAGTACTGAGGCGCCTTGCGGGCCTTCTTGAGCCCGGCCTTCTTGCGCTCGATGACGCGGGCGTCACGAGTGAGGAATCCGGCCTTCTTCAGGGTGGGACGGTTGTTGTCCTCGTCGATCTGGTTCAGCGCGCGGGCAACGCCGAGGCGCAGAGCGCCGGCCTGGCCGGAGGCGCCGCCGCCGTGGATGCGGGCGATGACGTCGAAGCGTCCCTGGATGTCCAGCACGCGGAAGGGCTCGTTGACCTCCTGCTGATGGACCTTGTTCGGGAAGTAGTTCTCGAGGCTGCGGCCATTGACGGTCCACTGGCCGGAGCCGGGGACCAGGCGCACGCGGGCGACAGCCTGCTTGCGACGGCCGGTGCCGTAGCCGGGAGCGGTGGCCGACTGGCCGCGGCCGGTCGAACCCTCGGTCTCGGTGGACTCGGTGGTGAAGCTCGACGGGGCCTCTTCGTCGGTGACGGTCTCGAGGGCCTCAGGGGTGGTCTCGGTCACGGTTCTCCTTGGTTGTTCCGTGCGGCAGGGCGAAGCGCGGGGCGCGCCCGCTTACTGCGCCACCTGGTCGATGGTGAAGGGGACGGGCTGCTGAGCAGCATGGGGGTGCTCGGCGCCGCGGTAGACCTTCAGCTTCTTCAGCTGCTGGTCAGCAAGCTTGTTCTTGGGGAGCATGCCGCGGATGGCCTTCTCGACCGCCTGCTCGGGCTTCTTCTCCAGCAGCTCGGAGTAGGGGATGCCGCGCAGGCCGCCCGGGTAGCCGGAGTGGCGATAGGCCAGCTTGGTCTCGCGCTTGTTGCCGGTCAGGGCAACCTTGTCAGCGTTGATGATGATGACGAAGTCGCCTGCATCCACGTGGGGTGCGAAGACCGGCTTGTGCTTTCCCCGCAGCAGCTGAGCAGCCTGGGAAGCGAGCCGGCCGAGGACGACATCCGTTGCGTCGATGACGTGCCAGGAACGCTCGACATCGCCGGGCTTCGGGGTGAACGTACGCACTCGTGCCTTCTTCTCTCGTCGGAGTGCCCCATGAGCGGGTGCTCAGGGGCACGGTTCGATGGACCGTGGACACGCTTCCCTCGGTTGAAGCATGGCCTCTTCGCTGGGCCCGGACCGTTCCGCTTACGCCGCGACGGCGGTCCTGGGTGCACTGTGAGGAGCCCTTTTCGCGCCGACCTGTGAGGAGTCGGCAGCGGACCAGGGCGCGCACCAAGGCACAACGACGACCAAGACTACTGGTCGCGCGGCGACGGGGTCAACGCGGGGGCGGGGTCCCCGGGGTGTGATCTCCGGCTCGCGGGGCGTGCAGCATCAACTGCAGCAGCCGCCCAGCCCCGGCCAGGGCCACCAGGACCGTGGCAGCGGCACTGGTGGCATGAAGGGGCCACGACCATGGCGAATGGTCAGCGCCGCCGATGAAGTAGGTATCGGCCAAGGACATCCCAGCCCCGAAGCTCGCTGCGAAGTACGCCGGAGTCCCCGCGGCCAGCAGCACCAAATACCCCAAGGCCAGCGTGGAGACCGGTGTGAGGGTTCAGCACCAGGATCTGCACCACGGCGAGCGTCGCGTACGCGAGAACCAGCGAGGTCCCGACGAGGACCACGGCCACGCTGCCACGCGCAGCCCCACCGCTGCGGCGGGCCTCCCTCGCCGTGGCGGCCATCGCGTCCTCATCCGTCCGTCCTGCGTTCATGCCGCCCCCTCTGGTCCGGACCCTGGGACGGGTCCTCCGCGGAAAGGCTAGGCCGGAGGGGCGGGCAGCTGACGGGTGCGCACCGGACCTGACCAGCAGCTGCACCGTTCCTTCACCCATGCCTGTCGCCCGCTGCGCTGACTCCTGCTGGGGTCTGGTCACAGCGAGCTCTACCCCCGCAGCACCCGCGCGGCACGCGCCTGCGCGGCGAGGTCCGCCTCGGCCGGGTACTCGACCCCCTCGAGGGTGAGCCCCTGGGGTGGGCACAGCGGCGCGGACCCGGCACTGGTGCGGGTGGAGGACTGCCGGGTGCGGGCTGCGAGAACCTGCGCGGGCCAGTCCTCCCCTTTGCGTCCCTCCCCTACGGCCAGCAGCGTGCCCACCAGGGAGCGCACCATGTGGTGACAGAAGGCGTCGGCGACCACAGTGGCGACCACCAGGCCCTCGTCGGCTCTCCCTGGCTCGGGGCGCTCCCAGTCCAGCTGCTCGAGGGTGCGGATGGTGGTGGCTCCCTCTCGCGGCTTGCAGAAGGACAGGAAGTCGTGCTCACCCAGCAGGGCGCGGGAGGCGCGCGCCATCGCCTCGACGTCGAGGGGCCAGCGGTGGCGCAGCACGTCGCGACGCAGCGGGTCGTGCACCGTGGGGCCGTCGGAGATGCGGTACCGGTAGCGGCGGCGGAGCGCCCCGAACCGGGCATCGAACTCCGCAGGGACCTCCCGGGCGGCGTGGACCACCACGTCGGCGGGCAGCAGGCCAGCCAACCGGGTGACCAGGGCGTCGGCCGGAGCGCGGTCGGAGCGGCCGGGGATCGTGGCGAGCACGGGGCCGGGAAGGTCCAGGTGGCACACCTGCCCGCGCGCATGGACACCCGCGTCGGTGCGCCCGGCGACGGTCACCTGCACGGGCACGCGGGCGATGCGGGACAGGGCCTGCTCCAGCTCACCCTGCACGGTGCGCTGACCGGGCTGGGCGGCCCAGCCGTGGAAGTCGGTGCCGTCGTAGGAGAGGTCCAGGCGCAGGCGGGTGAGCTGAGGGACTCGGGAGGCCTCTGGCGCGCCGGCTTCCCGGGGAGCGTCCGGTGCGGGATCGGCGGGCTGATCGACGGACATGGTGCCGATCGTATCGGCGGCGCTCGGTACGCTGGCCCGCGTGAAGATCCTCGTCATCGGCTCCGGCGGCCGCGAGCACGCGATCATCCGCCGCCTCAGCGCCGACTCCCCCGCCCCTGACCTCCACGCCGCCCCCGGCAACCCCGGCATCGAGGCCCTGGCCACCTGCCACGACATCGCCGTCGGCGATCTTGACGGCCAGGTCGAGCTGGCACGCCGGCTGGAGGTGGACCTGGTGGTGGTCGGTCCCGAGGCACCGCTGGTGGCGGGTGTCGCCGATCGGCTGCGGGCGGCCGGCATCGCCGTGTTCGGCCCGTCGGCGGCGGCTGCCGCCCTGGAGGGCTCGAAGTCCTTCGCCAAGGAGGTGATGGCCTCCGCGGGCGTGCCCACCGCCGCCTCGGTCACCGCCTCCGACGAGGACGCACTGGTGGCGGGCCTGGACCGGGTGAACCCGCTGGGCGATGTGCCGTTCGTGGTCAAGGCCGACGGGCTCGCGGCCGGCAAGGGCGTGGTGGTCACCCCGGATCGCGAGGCGGCCCTCGCCCACGGCCGTTCCGTGATCGGTGCGGGCGGCTCGGTGGTGCTCGAGGAATACCTGGACGGCCCCGAGGTGTCCCTGTTCTGCGTGTGCGACGGCGAGAGGGTGGTGCCGCTGGCCGCGGCCCAGGACTTCAAGCGCGCCCTGGACGGCGACCAGGGCCCCAACACCGGCGGCATGGGCGCCTATTCTCCGCTGCCGTGGGCCCCCGAGGGTCTCGTGGATGAGGTGGTGCGTACCATCGCCCAGCCCACGGTCGAGGAGATGCGCCGGCGCGGAATCCCTTTCGTCGGCATCCTGTACTGCGGTCTCGCCCTGACCACCCGCGGGGTGCGGGTGGTGGAGTTCAATGCCCGCTTCGGCGATCCCGAGACCCAGGTGGTGCTGGAGCGCATGGCCTCGCCCTTGTCCGAGCTGCTGCTGGTAGCGGCGCGCGGCGACCTGCAGCAGGCCCAGGCCCCCCGCTGGCACGACGGCGCGGCCGTCGCGGTGGTGCTGGCCTCCGCCGGTTACCCGGCCGAGGCCCGCCTGGGCGATGAGATCACCGGCATCGAGGAGGCCGAGGCCGCCGGTGCCCACGTGCTGCACGCCGGCACCGGCCGACGCGAGGACGGCACCCTGGTCAGCTGCGGCGGTCGCGTGCTCGCCGTGGTGGGCACCGGGGAGGATCTGCAGGCCGCCCGCGAGCTCGCCATGGCCGGGGTGGAAAGGATCGAGCTGCAGGGGTCCCTGCACCGCACCGACATCGCCCTCCGCGCCGCCGAGTCCGAGCGGAGCGGCGCCGGGGAGGCGGGGCCGGCATGAGCACGCCCCCCACCGACCAGCCGCTGCTGACCGCACCGGTGCTGTCCGGCTGGGACCACGCCGTCGGCGGCAAGGTGCGGGAGCTGTACGTCCCGGCCGGCACCGATCCGGCTGAGGCCACCGAGGTGCTGATGGTGGCCACCGACCGCATCAGCGCGTACGACCACGCCCTGCAGCCGGGGATCCCCGACAAGGGCCGGATCCTCACCGCGATCAGCCTGTTCTGGTTCGAACAGCTGGAGGATCTGGTGCCGAACCATGTGCTGTCGGCGACCGACGTGCCGGCCGAGGTGACCGGGCGCGCCCTGCGCTGCCGCGGCCTGGACATGGTGCCGCTGGAGTGCGTGGCACGCGGGTACCTGACGGGCTCGGGGCTGGCGGACTACCGAGCCACCGGCTCCGTGGGCGGGCACACGCTGCCCGAGGGTCTCACCGAGGCCTCCCGCCTGGAGCCGGCGATCTTCACCCCCGCCACCAAGGCGGAGCTGGGTGACCACGACGAGAACATCACCGTGGATGAGGCCCGGCAGCGCCTGGGCGGCGACCTGGTCGAGGAGCTCGAGCACCTCACCCTCGCCGTCTACGAGCGGGCGCGGTCGATCGCCGCCGAGCGGGGCATCCTGCTGGCCGACACCAAGCTCGAGTTCGGCCACTCCCGCACCGACGGCTCCCTGGTGCTGGGCGACGAGGTGCTCACTCCCGATTCCAGCCGTTTCTGGTCCGCAGCCGGGTACCGCGAGGGCCGCGCCCAGCCCAGCCTGGACAAGCAGTTCGTGCGCGACTGGCTGACCTCGGACACCTCCGGATGGGACCGCGCCGCCGACGCTCCTCCCCCGGCTCTGCCGGCGGAGGTCGTCGAGCAGACGCGGTCCCGGTACGTGGAGGCCTACGAGAGGCTCACCGGTCAGGTGTTCTGAGGCTCAGGTGTCCTCCACCAGTGGCACGAAGCGGAACCGGCCGTGCTGGGTGTCGACTATCCGATCCCCTCGGCGCTCGACCCGGTGCATGACCGTCGCCACGGGGATCACCATCATGCCGCCGTCGGCGAGCTGGTCGATCAGCTGGTGCGGCATGCGTTGCGCCTCTGCCGAGACCAGGATCCGGTCGTAGGGTCCGTCGCCGGGTGCACCGAGCACCCCGGCCTGCGCCTCCCGGATGCTGGCATGGGTCGCCTCACCGAGCGTTGCCTCGAGGGCCTCGCGCGCGGGCCCGATCAGCTCCGGGCGTCGCTCCACGCCGATCACCTCGCCGCAGCCGCCGACGAGATGGGCCAGCAGAGCGGTTGTCCAGCCGGATCCGGCCCCCAGGTCGAGCACCCGGTGCCCCGGTTGCACGTCCAGCAGCCGCAGCATGGTCGCGACGGTGTAGGGCTGGGAGTTCGTCTGGCCGTGGCCGATGGGAAGGGCGCAGTCGATACCGGCGTAGGGGCGCTGCTGCTCGGGCAGGAACGGTTCCCGGGGCACGGCCTCCATCGCGGTCTGCACACGATCCGGTCCCATGGGCGTCTCCTTCGCGTCCTTCCTGCTCGGTGGGCGGATCAGCGCGATCCGAGCTCGACGACCCGCTCGGGCTCCGGCCAGTCGCGCACCTCGGTGCCCTCGGGGGCCAGCTGCGTGGATTGCCGCATGTAGATCGCGCGCCCCTGCTCGCTGGCGACCGCATCGTGCACGGGAAGAGCAAGGCGGGGGCGGACGGCACGCAGGAAGTCGATGGTCTCGGACATCTTCGACCAGGGGGCGACGACCGCGAAGGCGAGGGCGTCGATGCCGTGGAACTCCTGGACGGGTTCGAGGGAGTCGCCGGTGACGCCGAGGCGCTGGCCGCCCCCGGCACTGATCACAAGGCCCGAGTTGCCCACGCGCGGGATGTCCGGGTGGATGATCGCGTGGCGCCCGCCCACGGCGGCGATGCGCAGTGGTTCATGCCCGTCCACGGCGGGGAACTCGTGGCTGCTGCCGGCCGGGAGGGGCACCAGCCGATCACGAGTCACGACGGGGGCCGAATCGCCGTCGCCGGCATCGTCACCGGCGCTGTCATCGCCGCCATCGCTGTCATTGCCGGCGAGCATCTCGGCGGTCTCGGGCTCGGCGATCACCACGGCATCCGGGCTGGCCCGGAGGATCTCGGTCAGCAGCTCGGGGTCCACGTGGTCGGGATGCTGGTGGGTGATGGCCACGACGTCGATCGCGCCGAGCACATCGGCGCCCAGCGACCGCACGCCCTCGGCGCTGAAGCCTCCCGGGTCGATCATCAGGCGTCGGCCCGCGACCTCCACGAGCAGGCACGAGTGGACGAGGTGACGGATCTTCATCGGTTGCCTCCCGGCATCATCGGCACGGTCAGGTGGTCTGTTTCGAATGTAGCCCGCCCCGCGCGGGGCGGGGAGGCCGATCGGTAGGATGAGCTCGCCCCGCCCCGTCGTCCTGCCATCGGGTCGACACCATCCCCCAGGAGATTGCTCATGCCGCGCGTCGTGGTCCACGTCATGCCCAAGCCCGAGATCCTCGATCCGCAGGGGAAGGCCGTCGCCGCGGCGCTGCCCCGTCTGGGCTTCGAGGGGATCGGCTCCGTGCGGCAGGGCAAGCGCTTCGAGCTCGAGGTCGACGGCGAGGTGACCGACGAGGTCCTCGCCTCCCTGCGCGAGGCCGCCTCCACGCTGCTGTCCAACCCTGTCATCGAGGACGTCGTCGCCATCGACGTGGAGGACTCCGGCTCCCTGGAGCGCGCCCTGGACGCCGGGGCGGAGGAGCAGGCCTGATGCGCATCGGTGTGGTGACGTTCCCCGGGACTCTGGACGACCGGGACGCCCTGAGGGCGATCCGCCTGGCCGGCGGTCAGCCCGTCGCGCTGTGGCATGCCGAGGGGGACCTGCTCGATGTCGAGGCCGTGGTCCTGCCCGGCGGGTTCTCCTACGGTGACTACCTGCGGGCCGGTGCGATCAGTCGCTTCGCCCCCGTGATGGAGCGCGTGGTGGACGCCGCGAACGGCGGGATGCCCGTGCTGGGGATCTGCAACGGCTTCCAGATCCTGTGCGAGACCCACCTGCTGCCCGGGGCGATGATCAAGAACGCGCACCGCGCCTTCATCTGCCGTGATCAGCCGCTGCGGATCGAGAACAATCGCACCGCCTGGACCACCGACTACGAGGCGGGTCAGGTGATCCGGATCCCGCTGAAGAACCAGGACGGCCAGTATGTGGCCGATGAGCGCACGCTCGCTGAGCTCGAGGCCGAGCGCCGCGTCGTGTTCCGCTACGCGGAGGGCGCCACCCACGGCCCCGAGGGCTTCGAGGTGAACCCCAACGGCTCCCGCAATGACATCGCCGGCATCACCAATGCCTACGGCAACGTGGTGGGTCTGATGCCGCACCCGGAGCATGCGGTCGAGGCCGGTTTCGGGCCCGACGAGCCCGGTCAGGGCACACGCACCGGCACGGACGGTCTGGGGATCTTCACCTCGGTGCTGCGCAGCCTCGTCGCCTGAGCACCCGCTCCGACGCCGCTCTTCCCACCGCGCGCACGCCCGCGCGTGATCACCCCGTGCGCACCCGATGCTGCCTTTCGTCCGGTCGTGCGGCTCCGCAGATGCCTGCCCCTGTCCCCCGCCGTCTGTCGATCGTGCGGTCAGGCGGCGGTGGGTACTCGATATCGGTGGTGCCGCTCTGGGACCAGGGCGCGGTGTGGTGGGCATCGAGGTGACGGGACTGGTGACAGCCCGGGGAGCAGCAGCCTCCGCCACCAGGGCGGCCTTGCGATCGGGGAGGAACCTCCTCCCCCATGTGCTCAGACCCGGTGGGCCGACAGCACCGTGAAGCGTCGGTCGCGTGCGCGCTGACGGGCAGGCCCCACCCGGCGCTCCAGTTCGGCGCGGTAGCGCAGGTGCGAGTTGTGCACCATCCACAGCTCACCTCCCGGCCGCAGCACCCGGGCGGCGGCGTCGAGCAGGCCATGCACGAGGGTGGCATCGATCGCGGTGCCGTCGTGGAAGGGCGGGTTCAGCAGCACCAGGTCCGCGCTGTGGTCCGCATGGCGCGACAGGGCGTCATCCCACATGACCTCGACCCGGGGCGCGGATGCCGGGCCATCGACGTCGGCACCTCCTGCGGGCGCGGATCCGTCACGAGCGGCCTGGGAAGCGAGTGCATCGAGGGTGGCTCGGGTGGACAGCACTGCATCGAGGTCGTCGTCGCTGGCGATCACCCGGGCGCCCGGCAAGGCCAGCGTGAGGTAGGCCGTGAGCAGGCCGTTGCCGCAGCCCAGATCCACGGCGCAGTATCCCGAGCCCACGGCAGGATCCGCCTGCCCAGTGACGTGAGGACCGGGCAGCGAGCCGTCCGACCGAGTCCCCTCGGTGTCGAACTCCCCCGCAGCCAGTGCCTCATCGAGTGACTGCAGCAGGAGCAGACTGCCGGCGTCGGCGGAGGCTCCGCCGAACACGCCGCCGATGCCCCGCAGGGGCAGCTCGTGGGCCTGTCCCCGGATCGTGATCGCAGCGGTCCCCTCAGCGGGCTGCATGAGATCGGGCCCGGGCCTGGGGCCGGTGGCGATGAGAGCCCGGGACTTGCCCAACCCCAGCGACGCCCGCACCTCGGTGAACACACGGCCCAGCACCTCATTCTGCTGCCGGGTCATGTGCTTGACACGCCCGCCGGCCACCAGCTCCAGATCATCGCGTCCGGACCCGCCCGCGGCGAAGGCGAGACGCCGAGCCCGATCCTCGAGCCCAGCGAGGGACTTGGGCAGACGGCCCAGCGCCAAGTGGGCATCGGCGCTCGAGGCGAACTCCTCCAGCGGCACGGGCTCCAGCGCGGGGTCCGACGTGGGCGCCGCACCGCCCGGTGCCGTCCTCGCACCGCTCGGCACCACCAGGCGCCCATCAGCGATCTCACGGGTGAACTGCTCGGCGATCTCGCGAGCACGCGCACAGGAGGAGGACCAGGAGAACACGCGCGCATCCTCGTGCTCGGCGAGCGCCTGGAGGGAATGCGCGGTGAGGGCGCCTGTGGCGTCGTCGACGACGATCACGTCGCAGGGGCAGCCCGGCCCGCCGGCCTCGGACTCGGCCGTGCGCAGGACGACCCGGTCGGTCTGATCGGCAGTGGGCGCTCCGGAGCCGTCGGGGGTGGACGCAGTCATGGCGTCGAGTCTAGGCGGGATCCGCGAACCATCTCGGTGGCCCGTACGCTGGGTGGATGCGAATGCCCCTGCTGCTGGACTGCGACACCGGGATCGACGACGCCTTCGCGCTCACCTATCTGGCCTGCCGCCCCGAGGTCGAGATCACAGGGATCGTCTCCACCGCCGGCAACGTGCCCACCGAGGCGGTGCTGGGCAACAACCTGGTGCTGGCACAGCTGTTGGGCATCGACGCGCCCGTGGCCCGCGGCGCTCGGACGCCGCTGGTCCAGGAGCTGATGACAGCGGAGGACACCCACGGCCCGACGGGTCTCGGCCACGCCCGGCTGCCGGCACCGACACGGCAGGCCGACGATCGCTCGGGCGCGCAGCTGTGGGTCGATGCCGCCCGGACGCATCCCGGACAGCTGGTGGGCCTGGTGCTGGGCCCGCACACCAACCTGGCACTGGCCCTGGAGATCGAACCGGAGCTGCCCCGGCTGCTGAAGCGGCTGCACGTGATGGGCGGGGCGATCAACCATCGCGGCAACACCGGCGCCACCTCGGAGTGGAACGTCGCTGTCGATCCGGAAGCCGCCCAGCGCGTGCTGATCGCCTTCAGCGCGGCGCCCGCCAGGCCGGTGCTGGCAGGACTGAATACCACCGAGGCGGTGCGGTTCCGGCAGCCCGAGCTGGATGCGGTGCGCGCGCTCGGCGATCATCCGGTGGTGCCGATCCTCGCCGAGGCCCTGCAGTTCTACTTCGAGTTCCATCAGGCCGACGGTTTCGGCTGGTCCGCCCACGTGCACGACCCGCTGGTGGCCGCGCACGCCGTGACCGGTCGCTTCCTGGAGACCACGCCGCTGCCGGTGGACGTCGAGCTGACCGGCACCCTCACCCGGGGGCAGACGGTCGCCGACCCCCTGGGCCGCTGGGGCCGGGAGCCGAACGTCGATGCGGCCACCTCGGCCGATGCTCCCGCGTTCATCGCCCACCTGTGGGAGACGCTGCGCAGCGGGCTCAGCACGTAGGCAGCCGCCAGCAGCGGTCAGGCCGAGGGCGGCGCCACGCACTGAGGCGGCGCAGGGACCCGGTCAGCCCAGCTGCTGGATCTCCACCTCGAAGCAGCGCCGTGGGGCCTTCTCCCCCTTCGCCGGGCGCCAGCCCACGCAGCGGGTGGTGCCGCTGTCGCGGTCCTCGTCGTACGCCACCAGCACGGACCCCGGCAGGGTGACGGGCGCATCGAAGGAGACGTCCCAGCGCAGCGGCCGGGAGAGATCCACCCGGGCCTCGGTGAAGGCCCGGGACGCGGTGTACATGCCGTGCGCGATCGCCCTGGGGAAGCCGAAGGCCTTGGCCGACAGGCCCGACATGTGGATCGGGTTCACGTCACCGGAGACCTCGGCGTAGCGCCGGCCCGTGTCGGCCGGGAGGCTCCAGCGGGCGGTGGGCCGCGGCGGCGCGAAGTCGCGATGGTCCGATCGCTGGTCAGAGGAGCCCGCAGGGGATCCGGCCGCAGAGCTCGGGGACGAACTCGACGACGAGCCGGACGAGCTCGTGCCCTTGGCCAGGTAGGTCGAGACGTCGGTGGCGATGATCTCCCCGTCCTGCGCGAGGATCGTGGAGACCGCCTCGAAGGTGTGGCCCTTGCGGTGCGGGCGCAGCTCGCGCACGCGGCACTCCACATCCACCAGCTCCCCCACCGCCACCGGACGGTGCTGGAGCACGGAGTTGCGCAGGTGCACCAGGCCCAGCAGCGGGAAGGGGAAGTCCCCGCGCGCCATCAGCGCTAGCGAGATCGGGAAGGCGAGCACGTGCAGCACACCGGGGTGCACGTTCTCGGTGGCGGGCCCGCCCATGAGGTGGTCGAAGTCGGCGGCGCGGTCGGCGTCGATGCGCACCTTGCGCACGCGGTAGGCGGTGCCCGGCAGGCGCTTCTCTGGCGACGTCCGGGGGGCATCGCCCCGCCGGGGCAGTAGGGCTGCGGCGTACACCGCGGGGAAGGAGGGGACGTCGGTGAGGTCCTTGATCCGCTCGTCGCTCATCGCTGTCACCGCCCCACGATGTTCTGGCCGCACACCCGCAGGGTCTGCCCCTGGATGCCGCCGGCCTCCGCCGAGGACAG
Organism: Brachybacterium sp. p3-SID957; assembly: GCF_025144775.1. Taxonomy (NCBI): domain Bacteria; kingdom Bacillati; phylum Actinomycetota; class Actinomycetes; order Micrococcales; family Dermabacteraceae; genus Brachybacterium; species Brachybacterium sp. p3-SID957. The sequence goes on from NZ_JALXKT010000032.1 coordinate 25,266, forward strand.
GAAGGAGATCGCCTCGGCCACGTCCGCGGGCAGGCCGCCCTGCTGCAGGGAGTTCACGCGGCGGGCGATCTCTCGGTTCAGCGCGGGCATGCGGGCGGTCATCTCGGTCTCGATGAAGCCGGGGGCGACGGCGTTGGCGGTGCCACCGGCATCGGCGAGACGCGAGGACAGCGCATCCACGAAGGCCATCACGCCCGCCTTGGAGGCGGCGTAGTTGGTCTGCCCGCGGTTGCCGGCGATGCCGCTGGTGGAGGCCAGGGAGACCACGCGCGGCTGATCGCCCAGCGCGTCCCCGGCCTCCAGCAGCGCCTCCATGAGGGAGAGCTGGCTGGTGATGTTCACGGCGATCACCGGGTCCCAGCGGTCCGGGGTCATGTTGGCGAACATCTTGTCGCGGGTGATGCCGGCGTTCAGCACCACCACGTCCAGGGTTAGCGCCTTCTCCCGCAGGAACTTCACCAGGCGCCGGCCGGCGCCGTCGGAGGTGACGTCCAGCTGCAGCGGCACGGCGCGCAGCTCGTTGGCCAGGCGTGCCAGTTCGGTGCCGGCGGCCGGGACGTCCAGCACCACCAGCTGTGCGCCGTCGGCCGCGAGGGTGCGGGCGATGGCCGCACCGATGCCGCGGGCGGCGCCGGTGACCAGGGCGGTGCGCCCGGCCAGGGGCTGCTGCAGGTCCTCGGTGAGGGTGCCGGCCTCGCTGGCGACCTCCAGGAACTGGCCGGTCACGAAGGCGCTGCGGGCGGAGAGGAAGAACCGCAGTGCGCCGATCACGGCCGGGGCGTCCAGGGCCACGCCGTCGGCGGCGAGGATGCCGTTGGCGGTGGCCCCGCCGCGCATCTCGTGGGCGAGGGAGCGCACGAAGCCCTCCACTGCCCCGCGGGTGGCGTCACGGGAGGGATCCTCGCCGGTGGCGGGCCGGGAGATGGTGACCACGCGCGCGCCGGGCGCGAGGCTTCGCATGGCGCCCGAGAGGGGCAGCAGGATCGGTCCCAGCTGGTCGGGGGCGGAGACCTCGTCCAGCACCGCGATCACGGAGCCCACGCGAGGCAGCTCCTCGAAGCGGCGACGCACGTCGGTCCCCCAGGACAGCATCAGGCGGGCCACCTGGTCGGCGCCGACCGAGTCGCCGAGCACCACCACCGGGCCGAGCACCGGTTCGGGGCGGTCCTCGCGTCGCAGCAGGCGGGCGGGGCGGGGAAGGCCGGTGCGCTTGGCGATCAGGGCACCGGGGGCGGAGCGGACGAAGCGGGTGTAGGCATCAGCCATGGGGTCCTCCCGGAAGAACGGTGTAGGGGGCGGGGGCGGCCCCGGAGGGCTGCCGCGCCGCGGTCGGCGGAGGGTCGGGGGCGACGGATCAGGAGGTGACGGACTCGAGCAGGGCCACGGAGCCCTGGCCGGCCGCGGCGCACACGGAGATCAGGCCCCGCTGGGGACGACCCGTCTCCAGGGCGCGCTGGTGCAGCAGCTTGGCGAGGGTGGCGACGATGCGCCCGCCGGTGGCTGCGAAGGGGTGGCCGGCGGCCAGCGAGGAGCCGGTCACGTTCAGGCGGTCGCGGTCGATGCTGCCTAGCGCGCTGTCGCGGCCCAGCTTGTGGCGGCAGAACTCCTCGGACTCCCAGGCGGCCAGGGTGGCCAGCACGGTGGAGGCGAAGGCCTCGTGGATCTCGTACAGGTCCACGTCCTGCAGGGTCATCCCGTTGGCATCGAGCAGCTCTGGCACCGCGTAGGCGGGGGCCATCAGCAGGCCCTCCTCGCCGTGCACGAAGTCGACCGCGCTGATGCGGGCATCGACCACCCTGGCCAGCGGGGTGAGGTCGTGCTCGGCGGCCCACTCGGCGCTGCCGAGCAGCACGGCGGAGGCACCGTCGCTGAGGGGGGTGGAGTTGCCGGCGGTCATCGTCGGCTCGGCGACCTGCGGGGACTTCACCCCGAAGACGGGCTTGAGGGAGGCCAGCTTCTCCATGCTGGAATCGGCGCGCAGGTTCTGGTCCCTGCCCAGGCCGCGGTAGCCGGTGACCAGGTCGTCCAGGAACCCGGCCTCGTAGGCGGCGGCAAGCTTCTGGTGGGAGGCAAGGGCGAGCTCGTCCTGCGCCTGACGGGTGATGCCCCACTCGGCGGCGGTCAGGGCCATGTGCTCTCCCATGGACAGGCCCGTGCGGGGCTCGCTGTTGCGCGGGGGCACCGGTGCCAGGTCTCCGGGGCGGATCGCGCCGAGCGCCTTGATGCGCTGCAGCGGCGTCTTGGCGGCGAAGGCACGGTGCAGGGTGCGACGCAGGCGCGGGGTCACCTCGATCGGGGAGTCGGAGGCGGAATCGACGCCGCAGGCGATCGCGGAGTCGATCTGACCCAGCTGGATGCGGTTGGAGACGTGGACCACGGACTCCAGGCCCGTGGCACAGGCGCGGCCCATGTCGATCGCGGGGGTGCGGGCATCCAGCGGCGTGCCCAGGGCGCTCTCGCGTGTGAGGTTGAGATCCGCGGCGAGCTTCAGCACCGCACCACCGGCGATCTCGCCGAGCTTCTCGCCCTGCAGGCCGAACCGGGCCACGAGGCCCTCGAGGGCGGCGGTGAGCAGGTCCTGGTTGGAGATCCCGGCGTAGGGGCCACCGGCGCGGGCGAAGGGGATGCGGTTGCCGCCGAGGATCAGGGCGTCGCGCGGGACCGCCCGGGAGCTGTCTGCCTCGTGGGCTGCGGCGGCGGTGGCGGGGCGGGACTCTGTCACGGGGGCACCTCTTCGTGGTCTGTGCATGGTCGTTCATGTGTGGTCGAAGAGCTCGATCGCGGAGCTCGTCCGACAGGGACTTTACATGGAACCGTCGGTACTTGATACCGTAGGTCCCGTGAACGCGATGATGCAAGCCCCCGTCGACGGGCGCTCCGCCCGTTGGGCTCAGCACCGTGAGCAGCGCCGTGCCGAACTGCTGGACGTGGCCCGGCGTCTCATCCACGCCCAGGGGCCCGACGTCACCATGGAGGAGATCGCCACGGCCTCGGGCACCTCGAAGTCGATCGTCTATCGCTACTTCACCGACAAGGCCCAGCTGCAGCGGGCCCTGGGACGCAGCATCCTGTCCACCATGCACCGTCGGCTCGTCGCTGAGCTGACGGCGCTCGAGACCGGATCGGGGCGCAGGCCCGAACCGGCGGAGCGCATCCGCGCCATGATCCGCGCCTACGTCGAGACGGCGCAGCGCTCCCCTGGCGTGTACCGCTTCGTCACCCGTCCCAGCGACGGGCTGAACCACTTCCTGGAATCCGTCTCCCGTCTGGTCACCACCTTCCTCCCCGCGGAGGTCCCCTCCCCCGAGTTGTGGGCGCACGGAGCCGTGGGCTTCGTCGAGCGCTCGGTGGACCGGTGGATGGCGCAGCACGAGACATCGACCGACGACGAACGGCCCGCACCGATCACCTCGGACGCCCTCGTCGACCACCTCGTCACCTGGCTCATGAAGGGAATGCAGGCATGACCTCCACCACCGACCGCCCCGATCCGATCACCGCCCCCCAGAACGCCGAGGGCAGCGGGGGTGACGAAGCGGCCGTCGCGGACCAGACCCCCGCGCTGATGCCCACCCCTGCCGGCGCGGACACCGCCACCGTCGAGGACGCCCCCGAGCAGACCCCGTCCGCAGCCGCACGGGCAGCAGCCGAGCCCGCCGGGACCCCCACCGGGCCGATCCCCGTGGTTCCCGACGGCAGCGCGCGGCTCGACGTCGAGGCCGTCTCCCGTGCCCTGAAAGGACGCTGGGCGGACTCCCGTGACGAGGCCCGTGAGCGTGCCACCCGCCCCGAGCTGCACAAGCCCTACGACGTCTCCGTGGCCGAGCACCGCGCACGGGTGCTGGAGCAGCTGCACCTGCTGGTGGCCGACGAGACCTCCCACAAGATGCTCCCCGAGCACCTGGGAGGCCCCAACGACAACGGCGGCAACGTGGCCGCCTTCGAGGAGCTGGTGGTCGCCGACCCGTCCATGCAGATCAAGGCCGGCGTGCAGTGGGGGTTGTTCACCGCGGCCATCATCCAGCTGGGTGATGAGGAGCAGCACCATCGCTGGGTGCCCGACGCCATGAGCCTTCAGATCCCCGGCGCCTTCGCCATGACCGAGATCGGCCACGGCTCCGACGTGCAGTCCCTGGCCACCACCGCCACCTACGACGCGGACACCGAGGAGTGGGTGATCCACACCCCCTTCCGGGCCGCCTGGAAGGACTACCTGGGCAACGCGGCCCTGCACGCCCGGGCCGCCACCGTGTTCGCCCGCCTCATCACGCAGGGAGTGGACCACGGGGTCCACTGCTTCTACGTGCCGATCCGCGACGAGAACGGCGAGCTGCTGCCCGGCATCTCCTCCGAGGACGACGGCCCCAAGGGCGGGCTCAACGGCATCGACAACGGGCGCCTGGCCTTCGACCAGGTGCGGGTGCCGCGCACCAACCTGCTGAACCGCTACGGGGACGTGGCGCCTGACGGCACCTACTCCTCCCCCATCGAGTCCCCCGGCCGGCGCTTCTTCACCATGCTGGGCACCCTGGTGCAGGGTCGCGTCTCCCTGGACGGCGCCGCGAACCGGGCCACGCAGCTGGCGCTGCACATCGCGATCACCTACGCGACCCAGCGCCGCCAGTTCACCGCTGCCGATCCCACGCGGGAGATGGTGCTGCTGGACTACCAGAGCCATCTGCACCGCCTGATGCCCAAGCTGGCCGCCACCTACGCCGGGGCCTTCGCCCACGAGCAGCTGCTGCAGGCCTTCGACGACGTGTTCTCCGGACGCGGCGACACCCCCGAGGCCCGTGAGGACCTCGAGACCATGGCCGCCGCCCTCAAACCCACCTCCACGCGACTGGCCCTGGACACCATCCAGGAGTGCCGGGAGGCTTGCGGCGGCGCCGGGTTCATGGCCGAGAACCAGCTGGTGGGCCTGCACCAGGACCTCGACGTGTACGCCACCTTCGAGGGCGACAACACGGTGCTGCTGCAGCTGGTGGCCAAGCGCCTGCTGAGCGACTACACCTCGGAGCTGAAGAACATCGACCGCGCCGGGATCGGCCGGTTCATCGCTCAACGGGCCGAGGTGCTGGCCCGCCGTCACACCCCCTGGACCCGCCTGGCGCAGGACCTCAGCGACCTGGGCAGCCCCAAGCGGGCGTTCGACTCGATGCGCAGCGCCGACTTCCAGGAGGAGATGCTGGCCTCCCGGGCCCGGGTGAAGGTGGAGGAGGTGGCGCTGTCGCTGCGCCCCGCCGCCCGCATGAGCCCGGCCGATGCCGCAGCGCACGTCAACAAGCACCAGGTGGAGATGCTGGCCGCGGCCCGCGCCCACGCCGAGCTGGTGCAGTGGCGGGCCTTCACCACCGGCATCGAGGCGATCGAGGACGAAGACTCCCGCACCGTGCTGACCGATGTGCGTGACCTGTTCGGGCTGGACCGCATCAACGCCGACCTGGCCTGGTTCCTGCTCAACGGACTGATCTCCGCTCAGCGCGGGCGCCAGATCACCTCCGATCTGCGCCGGCTGCTGTGGCGCCTGCGCCCGCACGCCCTGGATCTGATCGCGGCCTTCGACGTGCGGCCCGGCCACGTGCGCGCGCCCATCGCGCTGGGTGGGGAGCAGGAGCGCCAGGACGAGGCCGCCGCCTACCACCGCGCCCAGCGGGCCAGCACCAGCGCCCCGGTCAGCGAGAAGGTGCTGCGCGAACGGGCGAAGAAGGAGCAGCAGGCGGCCAGGAAGCGCCAGGGCGCAGGGCGCTGATCGAGCCCGGCACTGATCGGCGTCACCGCTGACGGATCGGCCGCGCCGGGGTGCTCCCGGTGCGGCCGATCGTTCGTCACTGCCGCCGAACCCCGGGCGGCGGGGCACCGCGGATGCGTCCGATCGTAGACTGGGGGCGCCGCGCCAGGACCCGCCGGCGCCCCTCGTGATGAACGGACCCGACCCCGCGATGACCGCTGCGAACTCCTCCACCCCCGCCGATCCCGCACCGGGGGCCCCCGGGCAGACCGACACCGTCGAGCACGCCGCGTCGACCCCCGATCTGGAGCTGCCCTACGCCGAACTCGGCCTGAAGGACGACGAGTACGCGCGGATCCGCGAGATCCTGGGGCGGCGCCCCACCGCTGCCGAGCTCGCCATGTACTCGGTAATGTGGTCCGAGCACTGCTCCTACAAGTCCTCCAAGAAGCACCTGCGACGCTTCGGCGAGCGCACCACCGAGCAGATGCGGGAGCACCTGCTGGTGGGCATGGGCGAGAACGCCGGCGTCGTGGACATCGGCGACGGCTGGGCGGTGACCTTCAAGGTCGAGTCCCACAACCACCCCAGCTACGTCGAGCCCCACCAGGGTGCGGCGACCGGCGTGGGCGGCATCGTGCGCGACATCATCTCCATGGGTGCTCGCCCCGTCGCGGTGATGGACCAGCTGCGCTTCGGCGCCATCGATCACCCCGACACCGCCCGGGTGGTCCACGGCGTGGTGGCCGGCATCGGTGGGTACGGCAACTCGCTGGGCCTGCCCAACATCGGCGGTGAGACCGTCTTCGACCCCACGTACCAGACGAACCCGCTGGTCAACGCCCTGTGCCTGGGCGTGCTGCGGCACGAGGACATCCACCTGGCCTCCGCCACGGGACCGGGGAACAAGGTGGTGCTGTTCGGCGCCCGCACCGGCGGCGACGGCATCGGCGGTGCCTCGATCCTGGCCTCGGAGACCTTCGAGGAGGACGGCCCGGCCAAGCGCCCCAGCGTGCAGGTGGGCGACCCATTCATGGAGAAGCTGCTGATCGAGTGCTGCCTGGAGCTGTTCGCCGCGGGTGCGGTGGAGGGGATCCAGGACCTGGGCGCGGCCGGCATCTCCTGCGCCACCAGCGAGCTCGCCGCCAACGGTGGATCCGGCATGCGGATCGACCTGGAGAACGTGCTGCTGCGGGATCCCACCCTGAACGCCGGGGAGATCCTGATGAGCGAGTCCCAGGAGCGGATGATGGCCGTGGTGAGGCCGGAGATGCTCGATGACTTCACCGCCATCTGCGCCCGCTGGGACGTGGAGATGTCCGTGATCGGCGAGGTCACCGGCGATGGACGCCTGGTGATCGACCACCACGGCCAGCGGATCGTGGACGTGGACCCGGCCACCGTCGCGGTGGACTCCCCCGTCTACGACCGTCCCTACGCCCGTCCCGACTGGCAGGACGCCCTGCAGGCCGACCGTGCCGAGACGCTCGAGCGGCCTCGGGATGCCGCGGGCATCGCGGAGCAGCTGCGCGCGCTGATCTCCTCCCCCAACCTGGCCTCCGCCGCCTGGGTCACCGACCAGTACGACCGCTACGTGGGCGGCAACACTGCCCTGGCCATGCCGGACGACGCCGGTGTGGTGCGGGTGGATGAGTCCACCGGGCGCGGCGTGGCCCTGGCCACCGACGCCAACGGGCGCTATTGCGAACTCGACCCCCGCGCCGGGGCGCAGCTGGCCCTCGCTGAGGCGTACCGCAATGTGGCCACCGTGGGTGCCGAGCCGCTCGCGGTCACCGACTGCCTGAACTTCGGCTCCCCGGAGGATCCGGGCCCCATGTGGCAGTTGGTCGAGGCGATCGAGGGGCTCTCCGAGGCCTGCCAGGTGCTCGGCGTGCCCGTGACCGGTGGCAACGTCTCTCTGTACAACTCCACCGGCGAGCCCGGCGTGCAGGGCTCCGCGATCCACCCCACCCCCGTGGTGGGCGTGCTCGGCGTGCTCGAGGACGTCGCCCGTCGCACCCCCTCCGGTTGGCGCGAGCAGGGCCAGGCGGTGCTGCTGCTGGGGACCACTCGCGAGGAGCTCTCGGGCTCCGCCTGGGCCAACGTGATCCACGACCACCTCGGCGGCCTGCCGCCCGCGGTGGACCTCGAGGCGGAGCGGGCACTGGCCCAGGTGTTGATCGGCGCGGCCCGGGACGAACTCGCGGCGGCGGCGCACGACCTGTCCGAGGGCGGGCTCGCGCAGGCACTGGCGGAGTCCTGCACCCGCTTCGGCGTGGGCGCAAGGATCACCCTTGCTGAACTGTGCCAGCGCGACGGCCTCGACCTGGCCACCGCGCTGTTCTCGGAGTCCCAGGCCCGGGCGCTGGTCGCGGTCCCCACCGAGCACGAGGGGCGACTGACGGCCCTCGCGGCCGAGCACGGCGTGCCGGTGCTGCGCCTGGGCACCACCGGGGGCACTGCGCTCGAGGTCGACGGCGTGGGCTCCTTCGCCGTGGGCGAGCTGCGGGACCTGCGCGAGGGCACTTTGCCGCGCTACTTCGGCTGACGTGACACTGATGCCCGGTGCGAGCCTCTGCGGCGCGCACCGGGCGTTGTCGTGCTCCGGAGCCTGCTCCGCGGGGGCTCCCGCAGCGACCGGGGGCGCAGTCGGATCAGCGCCGAAGTGGGTACAGGGCCCGTGCCTCGGCGAGCTTCGCCGTGAGCGGCCTGCGGAACCTGCCCGGTGCCCGCATCCTGCGCAGGGCGCCGATCGTCGAGTCCTCCGCGGCCGTGACCGTCCAGTGCGAGCCGAGCTCGGCGATGGAGCGGTGCTTGATGTCGTAGTAGCCGGTGTCCCCCACCAGCGCGACGCCCCGGGCTCCGTGGAGCGAGGCCATCAGATGGTGGTGGAAGCGTGTGCTGATCCACAGCTGGTGGGGCCCCATCTCGAGGCCGGTGCGCCACATGCCGCCGAAGGGGGTGAAGCCGTCCTCCGCCACCACATCAGACAGCGCCGCGAAGCCGGGATGGTCCGTTCCCGGGATCGCCTCGACGTAGCGCACGCGCTCACGCGGGATCCCGAGCGCCCGGACTGCCTCCCGTGCATAGGCGACGTTGCGCTCGAAGGCTCCTGTGTCCTGGAGATCGTCCTGGATGCACACCACCACCTCCTCCACGTCCCCGGAGGTACGGCGGCGGGGCCGAGGAGCGGAGCCCGCGCAGAGATACCCGTCGTCATAGCCCCGTTCGATGCCCAGGTGCTCGGCGCTCGGCACGTCGCGGACAGAGACGTGGTCGAAGCCGTCGAAGGAGGCGGGGCCAGCCGGCATGAGCCCCTGCCCGGTGGCCAGCAGCCGTGCCCCGGAGTGTTCGGCCACGGCGCGCAGCGCATCGAGGACGAGCGCATTGTCGGCCCATCGGCGGTTCTGCCAGCCGCCTCCGAGCACGTGCACGGTGTCCGCCTCGCGCAGGTCCTCCAGCAGCAGGTCGAAGTGCGGGGTGCCGAGATCGCGCACCAGCTCTCCGATCGTCCGCTGCTCGTAGCGGAGCACCGCATCAAGGGCCCGGAACACCGCGTCGGTGGCCACCAGGTGCGGGTGCATCCCGGCGAAGAGAGCCCCGGTCATGCCGGGGAACCGCGTGTCCAGATGCACCTCGGCGTGCGGCCTGTGCTGCGCCAGGAAACGCAGCCACCGAGACGTCACGGAAGTGACGGGGCATGAAACGGTTCCGCCCGTTCTCATGCGCCGCGACACCTTCGTCGAAGGCCTGGACGACTTGACATCGCCCCCGGCACCGGTCACGATCCGACAAAGTCGCGAGACGCTCATCTCTCGCCCGTCGGCCCCCTCGAACGAGCCACCCG
>NZ_JALXKT010000033.1:0-34598 GCF_025144775.1 Brachybacterium sp. p3-SID957
GGCGCCCCCGCCGTCGTCCTCGTCTCAGGCCTGCTCGGGCCCGGCGGCGATGCGATCCGCCTCGATGCGGGCGGACTCACTGCCGGAGAGGTCACCGATGCGGTGCACGCGCAGCGAGTTGGTGGAGCCGTGCACGCCGGGGGGCGAACCGGCGGCCACCACCACCAGGTCGTTGTTCTGCAGGCCCTTCTGCTCGCGCAGCAGCTCGTCGACCACGCCCACCATGGCGTCGGTGTCCTTCTGCATGGGCACCAGGTGCGCCTCGACGCCCCAGGTCAGGGCGAGCTGATGGGCGACCTCCTCGTAGGGCGTCATGGCCAGCAGAGGGATCGTGGGACGCAGGCGCGCCAGACGGCGGGCGGTGTCCCCGGACTCGGTGAAGGTCACCAGGTACTGGGCGGAGAGCTGATCGCCGATCTCCGCGGCAGCGCGGGTGATGGCACCGCCGCGCGTGTGCGGGATGGTGCCCAGCGGCATGATGCGGTCGGCGCCGTTCTGCTCGGTGTTGGTGATGATGCGGGCCATGGTCCGAACGGCCTCGAACGGGTAGGCGCCCACGCTGGTCTCACCGGAGAGCATGACGGCGTCGGCCCCGTCGAGGATCGCGTTGGCGCAGTCCGAGGCCTCCGCGCGGGTGGGCCGCGGATTGGTGATCATCGACTCCAGCACCTGGGTGGCGACGATCACGGGCTTGGCGTTGCGGCGGGCCAGCTCGATGGCGCGCTTCTGCACCAGCGGCACCTGCTCGAGCGGCAGCTCCACGCCGAGGTCGCCGCGGGCCACCATGATGCCGTCGAAGGCACCGACGATGGAGCGCAGCGCCCGCACCGCCTGCGGCTTCTCGATCTTGGCGATGACGGGGACGCGGCGTCCCTCCTCCTGCATGATGCGCAGCACGTCGTCCATGTCGTGGGCATCGCGCACGAAGGACAGGGCGATCATGTCGGCGCCCAGGCTGAGGCCCCAGCGCAGGTCGGCGATGTCCTTCTCGCTCATGGCGGGGACGGACACGGCGACGCCGGGCAGGTTGATGCCCTTGTTGTTGGAGACCGGGCCGGGGACCTCCACGACGGTGGTGACGTCGGTGTCGGAGACGTCCGTGACGCGGACGGTGACCTTGCCGTCGTCGATCAGCAGCACGTCGCCGGGGCGGCAGTCGCCGGGCAGGCCCTTGAAGGTGGTGGAGACGCGCTCCTTCGTGCCGACGATGTCCTCCGTGGTGATCACGAAGGTCTCTCCCACCTCGAGCTGGTGGGGGCCGTTCTCGAACTTGCCCAGGCGGATCTTGGGGCCCTGCAGGTCCACCAGCACGGCCACGTTGCTGTCGAGGTCCTTGGCGGCGCGACGGATGTTCGCGTAGACCTGCTCGTGATCGTCGTAGGTACCGTGGCTGAGGTTCATCCGGGCGACGTTCATCCCCGCCTCGATCAGCGTCCGGATCTGCTCGTAGGTGTTGGTCGCCGGACCAAGTGTGCAGACGATCTTGGCTTTACGCATGTCAACCCATCTGTAGAAGCGTGTACGGGTGCGCGCCCTGGGGCTCGGGAACGCCCGTAGGTGCTCCTGAGAACAGGGGGTCGCATCACCGGGATCCGTTCACAGTGTAATGGGCGAGGCCGACGGATGTACCGGGACCGGGAGCGCACTGCTGCCCATCAGGTGCGCATCGACCGCGGCGGCGGCCGCGCGTCCCTCCGCGATGGCCCACACGATGAGGCTCTGCCCGCGGGCGCAGTCTCCCGCGGTGAACACGCCGGGCGCACTGGTCTCCCAGGTCGCGGCGTGCTCGATGGTGCCGCGGCGGTGCCGGGTCACCCCGAGCGCCTCGGTCAGCGCCTCGCCGCCGGGGCCGGTGAAGCCCATCGCGATCAGCACCAGCTGGGCCGGCAGCTCGTGCTCGGTGCCCGGGGTGGGCACCCGGCGGCCGTCCTGGATGCGGGTGCGAGCCACCCGGATCCCCCGCACCGCTCCCTCGGCATCGGCCACGAACCCGGTGGTCGAGGCCAGGAACGATCGGTCCCCGCCCTCCTCGTGGGCGCTGCTGACCTCGAACAGCAGGGGGTGGGTGGGCCAGGGGTGCCCGGCATCGCGCTCGGCCGGGGGCTGCTGGCCGATCGCCAGGGTGGTCACGGAACGGGCACCCTGGCGCAGCGCGGTGCCCAGGCAGTCCGCACCGGTGTCGCCACCGCCGATGATCACCACGTCCTTGCCCTCGGCGGAGATCGGGTCGGCCACCCAGTCGCCCTCCACGGCCCGATTGGCCTGGGAGAGGTACTCCATGGCCGGGTGGATGCCGGTGGCCTCACGACCCTCGACCGGGAGGTCCCGGGGGGTCTGGGCACCGATCGCGAGCACCACCGCGTCGAAGCGGGAGCGCAGCTCCTGCACGGACAGAGCGTCCGGGCCGTCTCCCCCCACCTCGACACCGGTGCGGAAGCGGGTCCCCTCGGCACGCATTTGCTGAAGCCGCCGATCCACGTGGCGCTTCTCGAGCTTGAACTCGGGGATGCCGTAGCGGAGCAGTCCGCCGATGCGGTCGTCCTTCTCCAGCACCACCACGGTGTGCCCGGCGCGGGTGAGCTGCTGCGCGGCGGCCAGGCCCGCGGGCCCGGAGCCCACCACGGCGACGCTGCGGCCCGTCTGGCGGGTGGGCTCCACGGGCTGCACCCATCCCTCCTCGAAGGCCCGGTCGATGATGGAGACCTCGATGTTCTTGATCGTCACCGGGGGCTGGTTGATGCCGAGCACGCAGCTGGACTCGCAGGGGGCAGGGCAGGCGCGCCCGGTGAACTCGGGGAAGTTGTTGGTGGCGTGGAGGCGCTCGGCGGCCTCGCGCCAGTCGTCCCGGTACACCAGCTCGTTCCACTCCGGGATCAGGTTGCCCAGAGGGCAGCCCTGGTGGCAGAAGGGGATGCCGCAGTCCATGCAGCGGCCGGCCTGCCGGGAGACCCGGCTCAGGCCCTCAGGCCCCTCCTTCTCCCGGATCTCGTAGACCTCGCGCCAGTCCATCAGCCGCACCGGCACGGGCCGGCGCGGGGGCAGTTCGCGGTCGCGGTGCTTGAGGAAGCCGCGCGGATCAGCCATGGGAGCCCTCCAGGATCGTGTTCCACACCTCGTGGGAGTCGGGGTCGATGCCGTCCTCGACCGCGCGGTCGCGCAGCGCGGTCACCCGGAGGAACTCGCGCGGCGCGATCTGCGTGATCCGGGCGAGCGTCTCCTCCGGGGCCTCCAGCAGGTCCGCTGCCAGCACGGATCCGGTGCGGCGTGCGTGCTCGCGCAGGGCCTCCAGCACGAAGCCGCGGTGCTCCTCGCGCAGCGGCGTGATCTCGAAGGTCGCGGCGTCGGCCGGATTCAGGCGGGCGGGGTCGAGGTCCAGGACGAACAGGGTGCCGCCGCTCATCCCGGCACCGAGGTTGCGCCCGGTGGCGCCCAGCACCAGCACCGCGCCGCCGGTCATGTACTCGCAGCCGTGGTCGCCGATGCCCTCCACCACCAGGGTGGCACCGGAGTTGCGCACCCCGAACCTCTCCCCCGCCTCACCGGCCAGGAACATCCGGCCGCTGGTGGCGCCGTAGGCGCAGGTGTTGCCCGCGATGGTCATGGGTCCCGGCGAGGCATCCGGGCCGAGTCCCACGGCGATCACGCCGCCTGAGAGCCCCTTGCCGACGTAGTCGTTGGCGTCCCCGCGCAGCTCGATGCTCACGCCCGCCGGCAGGAACGCCCCGAAGGACTGACCTCCGGTTCCCTCCAGCTCGAGCCGGATGGTGTCGTCGGGCAGACCGGCACCCCGGTACCGCCGGGTCACCTCATGGCCCAGCAGGGTGCCGACGGTGCGCTGCGTGTTGCGGACGGTGTCGCGGATGACGACGGGCTCCCCCCGGTCCAGGGCCGGAGCGGCCTGCTGGATCCAGGGACGGTCGGCAGCGGTCTCCAGTCCGTGCTGCTGGGCGCGGCGTCGGCGCACGTGGTCGCCCTCGTGGATCCGCGGGGCCGCCAGCACGGGCGAGAGGTCGAGGCCCTGCTGCTTGTAGTGGCGCAGGGCGTCGTCCACGTCCAGCAGGTCGATGCGTCCCACGGCCTCGTCGATCGAGCGCAGTCCCAGGGACGCCAGGTGCTCGCGCACCTGCTCGGCGATGAACTCGAAGAAGGTGATCACGAACTCCGGGGTGCCGGTGTACCGCTCCCGCAGCTCCGGGTTCTGCGTGGCCACGCCCACGGGACAGGTGTCAAGGTGGCACACCCGCATCATGATGCAGCCGGAGACCACCAGCGGGGCGGTGGCGAAGCCGAACTCCTCCGCACCCAGCAGCGCTGCCACGACCACGTCGCGGCCCGTCTTCATCTGGCCGTCCACCTGCACGGTGATGCGGTCGCGCAGGCCGTTCAGCAGTAGGGTCTGCTGCGCCTCGGCCAGGCCCAGCTCCCAGGGGGTGCCGGCGTGCTTGAGGGAGTTCAGCGGGCTGGCGCCGGTGCCTCCGTCATGCCCGGAGATCAGCACCACGTCGGCGTGGGCCTTGGAGACCCCGGTGGCGACGGTCCCCACCCCGAAGCGGGAGACCAGCTTGACGTGGATGCGGGCAGCGGGGTTCGCGCACTTGGCGTCGTGGATCAGCTGGGCCAGGTCCTCGATCGAGTAGATGTCGTGGTGCGGCGGCGGGGAGATGAGGCCGATGCCGGGCGTGGAGTGTCGGGTACGGGCGATCCACGGATACACCTTGGGGCCGGGCAGCTGGCCGCCCTCACCGGGCTTGGCGCCCTGGGCCATCTTGATCTGGATGTCGCGCGCGAAGGTGAGGTACTCGCTGGTCACGCCGAAGCGCCCGGAGGCGATCTGCTTGATGGCGCTGGAGCGCTCGGGGTCGTGGAGGCGTTCGGGATCCTCCCCGCCCTCCCCGGAGTTGGACATGCCGCCCAAGCGGTTCATCGCCACGGCCAGGGTCTCGTGGGCCTCCTGGGAGATGGACCCGTAGCTCATGGCCCCGGTCATGAAGCGCCGCACGATCGAGTGGACGGGCTCCACCTCGTCCAGGGGCACCGCCGAGACGGCGTCGGTGCGCAGGCGCAGCAGCCCGCGCAGCGTCATCAGGTGCTCGGAGCGGTCGTCCACCAGGTCGGTGTAGCGGCGGAACTCCTCGTACTGCCGGGTGCGCGTGGAGTGCTGGAGGCGGAAGACCGTCTCCGGAGTGAAAAGGTGCGGCTCCCCCTCCCGCCGCCACTGGTACTCCCCTCCCACCTCGAGGCGGCGGTGCGGAGGGCGGGTGCCCTCCTCGGGGTGCGCTCGGCGGTGCCGGGCGGCGTTCTCCTCGGCGATGACGTCCAGGCCTATGCCGTCGATGCGGCTGGTGGTGCCGGGGAAGTACTCCTCCACGAGCCGGGCGGACAGCCCCACGGCCTCGAACAGCTGGGCCCCGCGGTAGGAGGCCACCGTGGAGATGCCCATCTTGGACATGATCTTCAGCACGCCCTTGCCGAGGGCCGTGATCAGGTTGGCGACGGCCTCGGGTCCGCTGACCCCGCCGACGACGTCGCGCCGCACCAGGTCCTCGGCGGTCTCCATCGCCAGGTACGGGTTCACGGCGCTGGCCCCGTACCCGATCAGCAGGGCGGCGTGGTGCACCTCGCGCACGTCCCCCGCCTCGACCAGCAGCGCGGCCCGGGTGCGTCGCCCGGTGCGGATCAGGTGGTGCTGGACGGCGCTGGTGAGCAGCAGGCTCGGGATGGGTGCGAGGCGGGCGTTGGAGTCGCGGTCGGACAGCACCAGGAAGGTGGCGCCCTCGTCGATCGCGTCCGTTGCCTCCTGGCAGATCTCGGCCAGGCGCCGCTCCAGTCCCTCCGCTCCCTCGTCCACCGGGTACAGGCCCTTGAGCCGCACCGCGTGCAGGTCCGCGGTGCGGGGCGAGGCCGAGACGGCGAGGATGCGGGCCAGCTGGTCGTTGTCGATGATCGGGAAGTCCAGGGCGAGCTGCCGGGCGTGGGCCGGGGTGGCGTCCAGCAGGTTGCGGGACTCCCCGATGCTCACCCGCAGGCTGGTGACGATCTCCTCCCGGATCGAGTCCAGCGGAGGGTTGGTGACCTGGGCGAACTGCTGCGTGAAGTAGTCGAACAGCAGGCGAGGGCGATCCGAGAGCACCGCGATCGGGGTGTCGGTGCCCATGGCGCCGATCGGCTCCACACCCTTGGCGGCCATCGGCGCGATCAGGATCCGCAGCTCCTCCTCGGTGTAGCCGAAGGTCTGCTGCCTGCGGGTGACGGAGGCCGGGGAGTGCGCGACGTGCTCCCGCTGGGGCAGCTGGTCCACGTGGACCTTCTGCTCGGACAGCCAGCGTCCCCACGGCTGCTGGCCCACGACGGACTCGCGCACCTCCTGGGCCGGGACGATGCGTCGCTGCACCAGGTCCAGGCAGAACATGTCACCGGGCGCCACACGGCCGCGGGCGGCCACCTGCTCGGGCTCCATCGGGATCATCCCCGCCTCGGAGCCCAGCACCACCAGGCCGTCCTCGCCGAGCCACCAGCGCAGCGGTCGCAGCCCGTTGCGGTCCAGGGTGGCGCAGGCCAGGGTGCCGTCGGTGGCCAGCAGCGCGGCGGGGCCGTCCCACGGCTCCTGGAGGCAGGCGTGGTACTCGTAGAAGGCGCGCAGGTCCGCGTCCATGGCCGGGTCGTTCTCCCACGGCTGCGGGACCAGCATCATCAGGGCGTGAGGCAGGGAGCGGCCGGACAGCTGGAGCAGCTCGAGGGCCTCGTCGAGGCTGGCGGAGTCGGAGGCCCCGGGCGTGTTCACCGGGAGCAGGCGCTCGAAGTCCTCGCCGAAGGCGTCGGTGGCCATGCGTCCCTCCGCGGCCCGCAGGCGGTTGCGGTTGCCCACCACGGTGTTGATCTCGCCGTTGTGGGCGAGCATCCGGAACGGCTGGGCCAGCGGCCAGGACGGGAAGGTGTTGGTGGAGAAGCGGGAGTGGACGATCGCCAGCTCGCTCTCGAACCGGTCGTCGCCCAGGTCCGGGTAGAACGCCTCCAGCTGGGCGGTGGTGAGCATCCCCTTGTAGACCATGGTGCGGGTGGACAGCGAGGGGAAGTAGGCCTCGGTCCCGTGCTCCACGCGGCGGCGCACCGCGAAGGCGGCCCGCTCGAGCGCCAGTCCGCTGCGGCGGGCCTCCGCATCCACCAGGATCAGCTGCTCGATGTGAGGGCGGGTGCGCTCCGCCGAGGGCCCCACCAGCCCGGTGACGACGGGGACCTCACGGCGGGCCAGCACCGTGAGCCCCTCGGATGCTGCGATCTGCTCCACGGACCGCAGCTGGGCCTCGCGCTCGCCCTGATCGCGGGAGAGGTACAGGCAGCCAGCCGCGTAGGCCCCGGCAGCGGGCAGCTCGACGTCCAGCACCGCCCGCAGGAAGCGGTCGGGCATCAGGGTGAGGATGCCGGCCCCGTCACCCGTGGTCTCCTCGGCACCGACCGCCCCGCGGTGGTCCAGGTTCTCCAGTGCGGTCAGCGCCAGGGCGACGATGTCGTGCCCGGCGGTGCCGCGCAGGGTGGCGACCAGGGCGGCGCCGCAGGCGTCCTTCTCGTCCTGGGGACGGTACAGCCCCTGTGCCGGAGGGACCGCCGAGAAGCGGGCGGACAGTGGTCGCATGCGCATCCCTCCTGGGGTGTGGGGAACCGGGAGAGGATATGCGCGCGGGCCATCGAAGCGCGCACAGGCTTCCGGAATGCGGACACCCGTGTCACAGGAAGGTCACGGCGATCATCGCCGCCGGGGCGTCGGCTCCGGCTGCTCGCCGCCCTCGCCGGCCTGCTCGGTGCTCGTTCCCGGAGCCGGTCCCGATGCGGTGCCCCCGCGGCGGTGGCCTGCACCGGCGACGGCGGGATCCGGCCAGTCGTAGGAGCCGTCCGCCGAGACCACCTCACCCCCGCGCTGATGCCTGCGCCTGGTGAGGTGCACGAACACGGCGATCGCCACCACGGCCATCACGATCGCCACCAGGGTGTGGATGCGCAGGGGGCCCACCATCAGCACGGGCTCACTGCGGATCGAGTCGATCCAGGCGCGGCCCGTGGAGTAGATCGCCACGTAGGCCCAGAACACGCGACCGCCGGCGAGCTGGAAGCGATAGGACAGGAACAGCAGCACAGCCATCCCGGCCAGCAGCCACAGCTGCTCGTACAGGAAGGTGGGGTGGTAGGTGCCGGGCTCGCAGCCGCCGATGCGGGTGCCGTTGGTCAGGCAGGTGACGTCCCATCCCCAGGGCAGGTCCGTGGGCGGGCCGTACAGCTCCTGGTTGAACCAGTTGCCCAGCCTCCCGATGGCCTGGGCGGCCATCAGGGTCGGGGCGATGGTGTCCGCCAGGGCGGCGAAGGAGACGCCCTTGATGCGGGACATGACGTACACGGCCAGCGCCCCGCCCGCGACGGCGCCGTAGATCGCCAGTCCGCCCTGCCAGATGTACAGGGCGGAGACCGGGTCACCCCCGGGACCGAAGAAGGGGGCGGGGGAGGTCAGCACGTGCCAGACGCGGGCGCCGATGATCCCCGCGAACACGGCGACGAACACGATGTCGAACAGATCGTCGCCGGAGCCGCCGCGCTTCTCCCAGCGCTTGGTGGCCCACCACTGGGCCACCGCGATCCCGGCCAGGATGCACACCGCGTACAGGTGCAGCGTCAATGGTCCCAGCGAGAAGGCGGAGACCGGGGGGCTGGGGATCAGGGCGAGGGTCATGCGCGCGCACCGCCGGGGGCGCGACGCGCGCGTTCGACGCCGGAACGGAGGTCGTCGGCGACGTCCGCCAGGGCACGGAGGTCCCCGCCGCAGCCCTCGTCCTGGGCCTGCAGCAGGGTGCGCACGAAGGCGGAGCCCACGATCACGCCGTCGGCGTAGGCGCCCACCTCTGCGGCCTGGGCGCCGGTGGAGACCCCGAGGCCGACGCACACGTTCGCGGCACCGGCCGCGCGGGTGCGCTCGACCAGGCCCTCGGTGGCGGCGGAGACGGAGGCACGGGTGCCGGTGACCCCCATGGTGCTGGCCGCGTAGACGAAGCCGGTGGTGTGCGCGACCACGTGCTGGAGGCGGTCCGGCGGGGAGCTGGGCGCCACCAGGAACACCCTGTCCAGCCCGTGGGCCTCGGAGGCCTCCAGCCATTCGCCGGCCTCGTCGGGGATCAGGTCGGGGGTGATCAGGCCCGCCCCACCGGCGGCGGCGAGGTCGCGCGCGAAGGGGTCCACGCCGTAGGCCAGGACCGGGTTCCAGTAGCTCATCACCAGGATGGCCGCTCCGCGGCCGGAGAGCTGCTCCACCGCCGTGATCACGTCGCGGTTGCGGATGCCGCCGGCGAGGGCGGAGGTGGCGGCGCGCTGGATCACGGGCCCGTCCATGACCGGGTCGGAGTAGGGCAGGCCCAGTTCGATCATGTCGGCACCGTGGTCGATCAGGGTGCGGGCGGCGTCGATCGAGCCGGCCAGGTCGGGGTACCCCACCGGGAGGTAGCCGATCAGGGCGGCGCGGTCCTCGGCGCGGGTGCGGTCCAGGACCTGTGCTGCTCGCAGTCGCTCGCTCATGCGTCCTCCTCGGTGCCCGCGGTCGCGGCGTCCATCGTGGTGCGCGCCAGCTCCAGCAGCGGCGCGAGGTCGGCCCGGCCGTGGCGGGGGGCCCCGTCGGTGCCGGTGGCGTCGGCGCCTGCCGGCTCCGTGCCGTCGTCGCTGCCATCGGCGGGATCGCCGTCGAGCAGCCCGAACCACTCCGAGGCGGTGTGGACGTCCTTGTCGCCGCGCCCGGAGACGTTCACCAGGATCACGGCCCCCTCCCCCAGCTCCTTGCCGAGGCGGAGGGCCCCGGCCAGGGCATGGGCGGACTCGATCGCGGGCATGATCCCCTCTGTCATCGACAGCAGCGCGAAGGCGTCCATGGCCTCGGCGTCGCTGATGGGCACGTACTCGGCGCGGCCGATCTCGGCCAGCCACGCATGCTCGGGGCCGATGCCCGGGTAGTCGAGGCCGGCGGAGATCGAGTGCGACTCGATGGTCTGGCCGTCCTCGTCCTGCAGCACGAACGAGCGGGCGCCGTGGAGCACGCCGGGGGTGCCGCGGTTCACGGTGGCGGCGTGCCGGGGCGTGTCCGCACCGTCGCCGGCGGCCTCGCAGCCGATCAGCCGCACGGTGCCGCCCTCCTCGGTGTCGTCGAGGAAGGCGTGGAAGATGCCCATCGCGTTGGAGCCGCCGCCCACGCAGGCCACCACCGCGTCGGGGAGCCGACCGGTGCGGTCGAGCACCTGGGCGCGCGCCTCCTCGCCGATGATGCGCTGCAGGTCCCGCACCAGGGTGGGGAACGGGTGGGGGCCCGCGACGGTGCCGAAGATGTAGTTGGAGGACTCCACGTTGGTGACCCAGTCGCGGAAGGCCTCGTTGATGGCGTCCTTGAGGGTGCGCGACCCATGGGCGACGGGGACCACCTCGGCACCGAGCAGGCGCATGCGGGCAACGTTGAGCGCCTGCCGGCGGGTGTCCTCCTCCCCCATGTAGATCGTGCACTCCAGTCCGAACAGGGCGGCGGCGGTGGCGGTGGCCACGCCGTGCTGGCCGGCGCCGGTCTCCGCGATCACTCGCTTCTTGCCCATGCGCACGGTGAGCAGTGCCTGACCCAGGACGTTGTTGATCTTGTGGGAGCCGGTGTGGTTGAGGTCCTCGCGCTTGAGCAGGATGCGCGCGCCCCCGGCGAGCTTCGAGAAGCGGGGGGCCTCGCTGAGCAGGGACGGCCGGCCGGTGTACTCCTCGGCCAGACGCTGCAGCTCTGCGATGAACTCCGGGTCCACGGCTGCCTTCTCGTACACCTCGGACAGCTCGTCCAGAGCAGGAACCAGGGCCTCGGGCAGGAACCGCCCTCCGAAGCTGCCGAAGTAGGGGCCGGTCTGGGAGCGCAGGTCACCGCTGGGGCGGGACAGGTCGGGCACGGTCACTGGGTGCCTCCTTCGGGGGCGGGGCGGCCGCGGCGTGCGACGTCGCGGAAGGTCTGGACGGTGGAGAGGGTGTCGCCCGAGGTCACCAGGGCCTCGCCCACCAGCACGGCATCGGCTCCGGCGCGGGCGTAGGCCTCGACGTCCGCCACGTCGGCCACGGCGGACTCGCCGATCGCCAGGATCTGCGGGGGAATCTGCCCGAGCAGGGCGGCGGCGCGCGCGAGGTCCACGTCGAGGGTCTTCAGATCGCGTGCATTGACCCCGACGATGGCGGGATCGATCGCGAGCGCACGGTCCAGCTCGGCTGCGGTGTGCGTCTCGACCAGGGCCTGCATCCCCAGCTCGGCGGTCAGGGCGTTCAGGTCGCGCAGCTGGGCGTCGTCCAGGGCAGCGACGATCAGCAGGATCAGGTCCGCCCCATGGGCTCGGGCCTCGAGGATCTGGTACGGGTCGACCACGAAGTCCTTGCGCAGCAGTGGCACGTCCACCCGGGCGCGCACGGCGTCGAGATCCGCGAGGGAGCCGTGGAAGCGGCGCTGCTCGGTGAGCACACTGATCGCCCCGGCACCACCGGCCTCGTAGATCGCGGCGAGCTCCGCCGGGGCGGGAATGCTGGCGAGCGCGCCCTTCGACGGGCTGGCCCTCTTCACCTCGGCGATCAGGCCCAGGGTGGAGCCGTCGCCCCGCAGCGACGCAGCGGCATCCAGCGCCGGCCCCCTCTCGCACACGAGGCTCTCGAGCTCGGCGCTGCCGACGGTGCGGCGGCGCTGCTCGAGGTCCTCGCGGACTCCCACGATGATGTCGTCGAGAACGGTTCCGGTACGGGTCACGGAGAGGCTCCTCAGGGATCGGGGGCGGGCCGGGCGGGCTCAGGCGCCGACGAACGAGACGGGGGCCAGGAACCAGAACGCCGGCAGGTTGCGCGCCACCGCGAAGAGGACTGCCAGCGCCACGCAGGTGACGAGCATCCACGTGGAGGGCCCCGGTGTGGACAGCCCCCGCATCCGTCGCAGCGCCCATCGGACCAGCACGAGGGCGAGCAGGGGCAGAGCCCCGATGATCAGCGCGTTGTTGCGCAGGGCGAAGGCCAGGTCCCCGTCCAGCAGGGCGTGCACGGAGCGGATCGCACCGCAACCGGGGCAGTGCAGGCCAGTGAGGTGGTACACCACGCACAGGGGGATGTCGGTGCGGAAAGGGTCGAAGACCATCTGCACGATCAGTGCGGTGCCGATGCCGCCCAGGACGAGAGCCGCGGGCAGCACGGCACGGCGCGGTCCGCGGGCGGCACCGACGGGCCCCCTCCGGGGGCGGTCGGTCCGCACCGCGGTGGTCACCGGTCCTCGGTCTTGGTGGACTTCTGGCCCAGCCCGACGAAGGACAGGCCGACTCCCGCGACGATCGCCAGGAGGATCACCGCGATACCGGCGATCCAGAGCGTGGGCTGGCTCCGCACCATCCCGAAGGCCACCAGGACGGCGCCCAGGACGACCCCCATGTTGAGGGTCCAGGCGGCCACGGTCTTGCCCTCGTTGTGGGGCGGGGGCGGCGGCACGGCGTAAGTCTTCGGCATGGTCCTTCTCCGGGTCAGGGCAGGGTCGGTCTCATTCTGCCACGTCGGGGCGCGAAGGCTCGTCGTCGTCCGCGGTGGGGTCCTCGCCACGGGTGAGCGCGTCCCAAGCGGCGGCCGGATCCTCTTGCGGCAGTGCCGCAGGACCGGTCGGTGCCTTTACCGCCGCGCTGCGGTACCGGCTGCCGCTGCTCCAGCGACCTCCCACCGTCAGCACGGCAACCCCGGCCGCGGCCACCAGCACGGCCGGCACCAGCGCCAGCAGCGGCCAGCTGCCTGCGGTGGCGTGGACCTCCCCGCCGAGCACCCCGGTGGCCCGGGCGACCCCGGCCCTGGATGCGGCCTCCGGGTCCAGGGAGGTGCCGAGCGCCAGCACGGCGGCCCCGGCCCCGGCGGCCAGCAGCACCGACCCGGTCACCCAGCGCAGCCAGCGCGAGGAGAGCGCGCTGGCCACGGAGGCCGCAGCGCCCGCCAGGGCCAGGGCGAGCACGCCGGGCGCTGCTTCCTGACCGGTCACCGACACGTCGATCACGGTGCCGGTGAGGTCCGGGGCGGTGGCGCGGATCCATTCCAGGGCCGTGGTGCCGGCCAGTGCGAGGGAGGCGGCCAGCCCGACCAGCACCACCAGGGGTCGGGTCAGACGGGTCCTGCCGGGGGCGCCGCTCATGCGGGCCGCAGGGTCTCGGCGGAGGCCACCGCGCGCAGTGCGGCGGCGGCCTTGGACTGGCTCTCGCGGTGCTCCATGGTGGGGTCGGAGTCGGCGACCACTCCCCCGCCGGACTGCACGTGGGCGGTGCCGTCCTTGAGCACGGCGGTGCGGATCGCGATCGCCATGTCCATGTCGCCCGCGAAGTCGATGTACCCGACGGTGCCGCCGTAGATGCCGCGCCGCACCGGTTCGAGCCGGTCGATGATCCGCAGCGCGGAGGGCTTGGGCGCTCCGGAGAGCGTGCCCGCCGGGAAGGTGGCGCGCAGGGCGTCATAGGCGGTGGCACCCTCGCGGATGCGGCCGGTGACGGTGGAAACGATGTGCTGGATGTGGGAGTAGCGCTGGATGTGCATGAAGTTCCGCACCACCACCGAGCCCGGGTCGCAGAACTTCTGCAGGTCGTTGCGGGCCAGGTCTACCAGCATCAGATGCTCGGAGCGCTCCTTGGGGTCGGCCAGCAGCTGCTCGGCCAGGTGCTGGTCCTCGGCCGGGTCCGCACCGCGGGGCCGCGAGCCGGCGATCGGGTGCGTGGTGGCGGTGCCCCCGCGCACGGTCACCAGGGACTCCGGGCTCGCGCCGACCACATCGATCGGCTCGCCGTCGGCGTCGGTGGTGCGCAGCAGGTACATGTAGGGGCTGGGGTTCATCCGCCGCAGCACCCGGTACACGTCCAACGGGTGCGCGGCCACCGGCAACGAGAAGCGCTGCGAGGGCACCACCTGGAAGATCTCGCCGTCGATGATGTCCTGGACGGCCTCGCGCACAGCGGCCTCGTACTCGAGCTGTGCGGTGCGGGCCTTGGGCTCGATGTCGCTGACGGTCTCGTAGACCATGGCGGCGGAGTCCAGCGGCCGGCGCAGCGCCGAGCGCATCGCCTCCAGTCGTTCGAGGGCGTCGTCGTAGGCGGCGTCCACACCGTCGGGGGTGCCGTTGAGGTTCAGCGCGTTCGCCACCAGCAGCACGGTGCTGTCGCGGGCATCGTGCACCGCGACGTCCTGGGCGAGCAGCAGGGAGAGGTCGGGCAGTCCGATCTCGTCGGGAGCGGAGTCCTCGAGCTTCTCCCAGTAGCGCACGGCATCGTAGGCCACGAATCCCACCAGGCCCCCGGTGAAGGGCGGCAGCTGGGGATCCCGGGCGGCCCGGAAGGCGGCCGCGACCTCGCGCAGCGCCTCCACCGGGGTGGTGCCCACGTCCAGGCCCACCGGGGCGTCCCCGATCCACCGGGCGGTGCCGTCCTGCTCGGTGAGCACCGCGCGGGCGCGGGAGCCGATGATCGACCACCGGGAGTCCTCGGCAGCGGCGGCCTGGCCTGCGGACTCCAGCAGGAAGGTGCCGCGGCCGTCCGTCCCGGCGGTGAGGCGGCGGTAGAGGGAGACAGGGGTGTCCTCGTCGGCCAGCAGGCGCACGGTGACCGGCACGATGCGCTGCTGGGCGGCCAGCGAGCGGAAGGTCTCGCGGTCCGGCTGGATGCGGCCCAGCAGGTGGCCCTCCCGGCCACGCACCAGCTCGGGATAGGCCTGGGCGTCGGGGACGGGCGCGGATGCGGGGGTGGTGCTCATGGGGTGCGCTCCGAGAGGGGAAGGACGTGGGCGGGCAGGTCGTTGCCGTCGAAGCAGGTGTGCGTGCCGCGGTGGCAGGCCGCGCCCACCTGGTCCACCTGGACCAGCAGGGTGTCGCCGTCGCAGTCGAGGGAGACCGAGCGCACCCACTGGACGTGGCCGCTGGTGTCGCCCTTGCGCCAGTACTCCCCGCGGGAGCGGGACCAGTAGGTGGCCCGTCCGGTGGTCAGAGTGCGGTGCAGGGCCTCGTCGTCCATCCAGCCCACCATCAGCACGCGGTGGTCGGTGGCGTCCTGCACCACGGCGGTGATCAGACCGGCCCGATCCCTCGTGAGCCGCGCAGCGATCTCGGGATCGAGGGAGCCGGCGGGGCTCGGCCCGGTCACAGTGCCTGCTCCAGCTCCCCGGCCCGATCGGTGCGCTCCCAGGTGAACTCCGGCAGCTCCCGGCCGAAGTGCCCGCCTGTCGAGGTGAGGCGGTAGATGGGGCGCAGCAGGTCCAGGGCGTCGATCAGGGCCGCCGGGCGCAGGTCGAACACGCGGCGCACGGCAGCAGCGATCTGGTGGTCCGGTCGCACACCCGTGCCGAAGGTCTGCACGTACAGGCCCATCGGCTCGGCCACCCCGATCGCGTAGGCGACCTGGACCTCGCAGCGCTTGGCGAGACCCGCGGCGACGATGTTCTTGGCCACCCAGCGCATCGCGTAGGCACCGGAGCGATCCACCTTCGAGGGGTCCTTGCCGGAGAAGGCGCCGCCGCCGTGGCGGGCCATGCCACCGTAGGTGTCCACGATGATCTTGCGGCCCGTGAGACCGGCGTCACCCTTGGGCCCGCCGATCACGAAGCGACCCGAGGGGTTGATGTGGCAGGTGACGTCGGAGACGTCCAGGCCGAGCTCACCCAGCTCCTCGAGCACGGGAGCGATGACCACCTTGCGCAGGGCCGGGGCCAGCTGGGTGTCGAGGTCGATCTCCTCGGCGTGCTGGCTGGAGACCACCACGGCCTCCACGCTGCGGGCGATGTCGTCCTCGTCGTAGCCGATGGTGACCTGGGTCTTGCCGTCCGGGCGCAGATAGGGCAGCACGCCGTCGCGCCGAGCGCGCGAGAGGTTGCGGGTCAGCGTGTGGGCGGCGTGGATCGGAAGCGGCATCAGCTCGGGGGTGTCGTCGCACGCGTAGCCGAACATGAGGCCCTGGTCCCCGGCACCGAGCCGGGCGTACTCCTCAGAGCTGCCGCCGCGGGATTCGAAGGAGGTCTCCACGCCGGCGGAGATGTCGTCGGACTGGGAGCCGATCGACACCTCGATGCCGCAGGAGTCGGCGTCGAAGCCCTTCTCGGAGGAGTCGTAGCCGATGTCCCGGATCACGTCGCGCACGATGCGCGCGACATCGCTGTACCCGCGGGTGCGCACCTCCCCGGCGACGTGCACCAGGCCCGTGGTGACCATGGTCTCCACGGCGACCCGGGCGTCCCGGTCCTGGGACAGCATGTCGTCGAGGATGGAATCGGAGATCTGGTCGCAGATCTTGTCGGGGTGGCCCTCGGTGACCGATTCGGACGTGAAGGTGCGCAGCTCGCTGGAGGTCATGGCCTCTAGGGTACGGCCGGGAGCCGACGCACGAGCTCATCGAGCACGGCGTGGGCGACCTGCGTCTTGCTGCCCTCGGAGCGGGCGACCTGCCGGCCCTCGGAGTCGAGGATCATCACGGAGTTGTCCGCCGATCCGAACACGCCGGTAGTGACGTCGTTGAACACCAGCAGGTCGGCGCCCTTGCGGCGGGCCTTCTGCGCGGCGAGCTCCAGGGCACTGTGCCCTGCGCCTCCGGTCTCGGCGGCGAACCCGACGATCGCCGGGCGGGGCTCCTCGCCGCGCCAGGTGACCGTGCTGCGCAGGATGTCCTCGGTGCGCCGCAGGGCGATCGCTGGGGCGTCCTGCTCGGCGGGGTCCTCGCTCTTCTTGATCTTGTCGGCGGAGCGCTCCGCGGCGGTGAAGTCGGCCACGGCGGCCGCCATCACCACGGCATCGACGTGCTCCCGCTGCTCGGCGATCAGCGAGGCGAGCTCGGCGGCGGTGACGACGTCGCGCCGGTCGACGCCCGGCGGGTCCTCGAGCTGCACGTTCGCCGCCGCCAGGGTGACGCGCGCACCGCGCACCAGGGCGGCGTGTGCGAGGGCCCAGCCCTGACGGCCCGAGGAGTGGTTGGCCAGGAACCGGACCGGGTCCAGCTCCTCCCTTGTGCCGCCGGCGCTGATCAGCAGGCGGCGGCCCTCCAGGTCGCGGTGCACGGCACCCAGGGCGGTGCGCGGGGCGGCGATGGCCGCGCGCGCCGCGTCCAGGATGGCGGCGGGCTCGGGCAGGCGACCGGGGCCGGAGTCCGGTCCGGTGAGGCGACCCACGGCAGGCTCCAGCACGACCAGACCGCGCTCGCGCAGCACCGCCACGTTCTCCACCGTGGCGGGGTGCTCCCACATCTCTGTGTGCATCGCCGGGGCGACCACCACCGGTGCCCGGGTCACCAGCAGGGAGGCGGTCAGGAGGTCGTCGCCGCGTCCCATGCGCAGGCGAGCGAGCAGGTCCGCGGTGGCGGGGGCGATCACCACCAGGTCGGCCTGCTGGCCGACCCGGACGTGAGCGACCTCCTCGACGCGCTCGAACACGCTGGTGAGCACCTCGTGGTGGCTGAGCGCCTCCCAGGTCGCGGTGCCCACGAACTGGAGGGAGGACGCGGTGGGGATGACCTGGACATCGGCGCCCTCACCGACAAGACCGCGCACCAGGTGCGCGGTCTTGTAGGCGGCGATGCCGCCGCCCACGCCCACCAGGACGCGGGCACCGGCGAGGCTGTTCATGGGATCGCGGGATTCGCGAGGATCAGAAGGTGAAGTCCGAGGGCGGGACCTCGGGGGCGTCGTCGCCGAGCACCAGGGGCGCGGGGCCGTCCTCCTGGGCGGCCTGCGCGGCTGCCTCCTCGGCCTCGTCGATCTCACGCACGGTGAGCAGGCCCTCGTCGATCTCGCGCAGGGCGATGGAGAGCGACTTCTCCTGGTTGTCGACGTCCACCAGCGGGCCCACGAACTCCAGCAGGCCCTCGGAGAGCTGCGAGTAGTAGGCGTTGATCTGGCGGGCACGCTGAGAGGCGTACAGGACCAGGGCGTACTTGGAATCGACGGTCTCCAGCAGGCCGTCGATCGGCGGGTTCGTGATGCCTTTGGGATGGGCGACGGTTCCGGCCACGGAAGTCCCTTCGTAGTGGTGGGTGCGACACTCCAGGATACGCGCCGGGGCGCGAGGGGGCCAGGAGGTGTGCGGAGGGGTCAGGTGAGGTCGCCCACGCCCATCAGGGCCGCCAGCTGGGCGGAGGCGCGGTCCACCGTGTCGTTGACGACGGTGACGTCGAACTCCCCCTCGGCGGCGAGCTCGATCCGGGCGGTGGCCAGACGGCGCTCCCGTTCCTCCTCGCTCTCGGTGCCGCGGCCGACGAGGCGCTGCACGAGGGTGTCCCAGTCCGGTGGGGCCAGGAACACGAACCGGGAGTCCGGCAGGGTCTTGCGGATCTGCCGGGCACCGGCGAGGTCGATCTCTAGGAGGACGGGCCGGCCCTCGGCGACGGCCTGCTCGACGGGCCCGCGGGGCGTGCCGTAGCGGTGGCGGCCATGCACGACGGCCCATTCCAGCATCTGGCCGGACTCCACCAGCTCGGTGAACTCGTCCTCGCTCAGGAACCGGTAGTGGACGCCGTCCCTCTCGCCGGGCCGCGGAGGCCGGGTGGTGGCGGAGACCGAGAGCCAGATCTGGGGATAGCGGGCGCGGATGGCGGCCGAGACGGTTCCCTTGCCCACCGCGGTGGGCCCTGCCAGGACCGTCACCGGGGCCGGCACCGCGCGGGGGCCGGCCCCCGGAGCGTGGGTCACTCGGAGAAGTGCGCGACGAGCTTCTCCGCCTGGTGGGAGCCGAGGCCGCGGATCTTGCGGGACGGGGAGATGCCGATCTCCTCCATGATCTGCTGCGCCTTGACCTTGCCGACGCCCGGGAGGGCCTCCAGCAGGGCGGAGACGCGCAGGCGGCCGATGACCTCGTTGGACTCGGCCTCCTTGAGGACCTTCGAGATCTCTTCGCCGCGACGGCCGGCGCTGTCCTTCAGGCGGGCCTTGATCGCCGCTCGCTCACGACGGGCCTCGGCGGCCTTCTTGAGGGCGTCCGCCCGCTGCTCGGGGGTGAGGGGAGGGAGAGCCACGGTTCTTACCTCTTGTTCTGTTGCGTTCGCAGTCGGATCCGGCAGAGCGCCGGGCGTGGGTAGAGCGTAACCCCATCATGGTGTCGGGGCGCACACCTGACACGCTTCTTACCAGGTGGGCGCGTCGATCCTGCCCGTTTCGTACATCTTTCTGAGCGCTTTGGCGCGATTCGTCAGCTCCTGGGGCCGCGGTCCGGCGGCCAGCAGGCCCCGCGACAGGCACACCAGCACCCGCGCGGCGGCCGGTCCGAACACCTCCGGCAGCTGCGCAGGTCCCGCTCCTTGCGCTCCGAACCCGGGAGCGAGCAGGGGCACCGTGGGGGCGGCGCGGTCGAGTCCGAGACGGCGGTAGGAGTCTTTGACGGTGGCTCCCACCACCAGGCCCACGCTCCCCCATCCGTCCTCGGACCCGCGCCCGACCGCCTCAGCGTGTCGTGCCACCTCCAGGGCCAGCGGGGATCCCTCGGCCGTGCGTGCGTGCTGCACCGCCTCGGCTCCGGGGTTCGAGGTGAGGGCGAGGACGAACAGACCCTTGCCGTGCTCGCGCGCCAGTTCGACCGCAGGTTCCAGGGAGCCGGCCCCCAGGTACGGGCTCACGGTGATCGCATCGGCCTCCGCCACGGCCCCGGGCTGCAGGTGCGCCTGGGCGTAGGCCGCCATGGTGGAGCCGATGTCGCCCCGCTTGACGTCCAGCACGGTGAGCACACCGCGCTCGCGGGCCCGGGCGAGCAGCTCTTCGAGCACCGCCACGCCTGCGGATCCGTGCCGTTCGAAGAACGCGGACTGCGGCTTGACGGCGCAGACCCGCCCGGCCACCGCGTCCAGGGTCCGCAGGGAGAACTCCCGCAGTCCCGCGGCATCGTCGGTGAGTCCCCAGTCCCGCAGCAGCGCGGCGTGCGGGTCGATGCCGGCGACGATCGGTCCGCTCTCCGCGACCGCGCGCTGCAGCCGCCGCCCGAAGGTCGGGCCGCAGCAGGCCGGGGCGCTCACTGCGCGCATCCGGCTCGGGTGGCCTCGAGGCGCTCGGTGTGCTGCTGCAGGCTGGTCACGGTGAAGGGCTCCGCGGGCAGTGCCTCGATCGCCTGCACCGCGGCCTGGAACTCCTGCACCGTGGTGATGATCGGGATGTCCATGCTGGCGGCAGCGGCCCGGATGGCGTAGCCGTCGGCACGGGCATCCGTGCCCGACGGCGTGTTTGCCACCAGTGTGACCTCCCCGGACTCGATCAGATCGATCACGCTGGGCTCCGTCCCGGGCTGGGATGCCTTGCGCAGGATGCGGCAGGGGATCCCCGAGCGCCGCAGGGTACGGCCCGTGCCCTCGGTGGTGAGCACCTCGAATCCGAGCGCCGCCAGTCGCGCGACGGCCAGCACCACCCCGCGCTTGTCGCGATCGGCAACGGAGACGAACACCGCACCCGAGGAGGGCAGCCCCTGCCCGGCGATCGCCAGCTGGGACTTCGCAAAGGCCAGCGGGAAGGTGCTGTCCAGTCCCATCACCTCACCGGTGGAGCGCATCTCGGGCCCCAGCAGCGAGTCCACGGCCTGGCCGTCAGCGGTGCGGAACCTCTTGAAGGGCAGCACCGCCTCCTTGACCGCGATCGGTGCGTCCAGCGGCAGGTCCGTGCCGTCGCCCTGCGCGGGCAGCACTCCCTGCTCCCGCAGCTGGGCGATCGAACGGCCGATCTTGACCAGCGCGGCGGCCTGGGCCAGCGCCACTCCGGTGGCCTTGGCGACGAAGGGCACGGTGCGGGAAGCGCGCGGATTCGCCTCCAGCACGTACAGGACGTCCTGCGACAGTGCGTACTGGACGTTCAGCAGGCCGCGCACGCCCACCCCCTCCGCGATCGCGCGGGTCGAGGTGCGAATGCGCTCGATGACCTCCTCCCCCAGCGAGACCGGCGGCAGGGTGCAGGCCGAGTCGCCCGAGTGGATGCCGGCCTCCTCGATGTGCTCCATGATCCCGCCGACGTAGAGCTCCTCCCCGTCGAACAGGGCGTCCACGTCGATCTCGACCGCGGTGTCCAGGAAGCGATCGATGAGGATGGGCGCCTGGGCGCGGCCGCCGTCGGGGAGGTTCCGGGCCACGTAGTCGACCAGCCCCTCCTCGTCGTACACGATCTCCATGCCGCGCCCGCCCAGCACGTAGCTCGGCCGCACCAGCACCGGGTAGCCCACGGAGGCCGCCACCTCGCGGGCGTCCTCCAGCACCCAGGCCGTCCCGTAGGGCGGGGCCGGCAGACCGGCGCGCGCGAGCACCGCACCGAACTCGCCGCGGTCCTCGGCGGCGTCGATCGCGGCAGGATCGGTGCCCAGGATCGGCAGACCGGCGTCCTGCAGGCGCCGCGCCAGGGACAGCGGGGTCTGCCCGCCCAGCTGCACGATCACCCCGGCCACGGGTCCCGCGGCCTTCTCGGCCTCGTACACCTCGAGCACGTCCTCGAAGGTGAGGGGCTCGAAGTAGAGGCGATCGGCGATGTCGTAGTCGGTGGAGACGGTCTCGGGGTTGCAGTTGACCATGACGGTCTCGTACCCCAGGCCGTCCTCCGTCTCCGCGCGGCTCAGGGCGAGGGCGGCATGCACGCAGGAGTAGTCGAACTCGATGCCCTGCCCGATCCGGTTGGGTCCCGAGCCCAGGATCAGCACGGCGGAGCGCTCGCGCGGCTCCACCTCGGTCTCCTGGTCGTAGGTGGAGTAGTGGTACGGGGTGCGGGAGGCGAACTCGGCGGCGCAGGTGTCGACCGTCTTGTAGACGGGGTTGATGCCCAGGGCCTCGCGCACTCCCTTGATCACCTCGCCGTCGACGTGGCGCAGCTGTCCGATCTGGTCGTCGGCCAGGCCGTGGCGCTTGGCCAGCATGATCAGGGGCGCGTCCAGCACCTCGGCCTCGCGGATGCGGGTGGCGATCTCGGCGACCTGCAGCATCTGGTCCAGGAACCAGCGGTCGATGGCGGTGGCCTCGTACAGGCGCTCGATGGTCTCGGCGGGGTCCACGATGCCCTCGGCCGCGGAGCGCAGCACCCGCGCGATGGTCACCAGTCGCGTGTCGGTGGGGGTGCGCACCTGCTCGATCAGGGCGGCGACCTCGGAGGCGGTGGGCGCCTCCCCGCGGAAGTCCGGCAGGGACGCCGGGACGTCCAGGGAGCGCTGGGCCTTGCCGAGCGCCTCGGTGAAGCTGCGGCCCAGGGCCATGGCCTCCCCCACGCTCTTCATGGTGGTGGTCAGGGTGGGGTCCGCGGCCGGGAACTTCTCGAAGGCGAAGCGGGGGACCTTGACCACGACGTAGTCGAGGGTGGGTTCGAAGCTGGCCGGGGTGGTGCCGGTGATGTCGTTGCGGATCTCGTCCAGGCTGTAGCCGATGGCCAGGCGGGCGGCGATCTTCGCGATCGGGAACCCGGTGGCCTTCGAGGCCAGGGCCGAGGAGCGCGAGACGCGCGGGTTCATCTCGATGACCACGGTGCGCCCGGTCTCGGGGTGCACGGCGAACTGCACGTTGCAGCCGCCGGTGTCCACGCCGACCTCGCGGATGATGCCGATGCCCAGGTCGCGCAGCTGCTGCAGCTCGACATCGGTGAGCGTGAGCGCCGGCGCGACGGTGACCGAGTCGCCGGTGTGCACGCCGACGGGGTCCACATTCTCGATGGAGCACACCACCACGCAGTTGTCGCGGTGGTCGCGCATCAGCTCCAGCTCGAACTCCTTCCACCCCAGGATGGACTCCTCCAGCAGCACCTCGGTGGTGGGCGAGTAGTGGAGCCCAGCGCCGGCGATGTGGCGCAGGTCGTCCTCGTCGTAGGCCATCCCGGATCCCAGGCCGCCCATGGTGAAGCTGGGGCGCACCACCATCGGGTAGCCCAGCTCCTCCGCCGCTGCCAGGCACTCGTCCATGGAGTGGCAGATCACCGAGCGCGCGGATTCGCCGCCCACGCGCTCCACGACCTCCTTGAAGCGCTGCCGGTCCTCTGCCTTCTGGATCGCGTCGATGCTGGCGCCGATGATCTCGACACCGAACTCCTTGAGCGTGCCCGCCTCGTGGAGGGCGATCGCGGCGTTGAGCGCAGTCTGCCCGCCCAGGGTGGGCAGGATCGCGTCGGGACGCTCCTCGGCGATGATCGAACGGATCACCTCCGGATCGATCGGCTCGATGTAGGTGGCATCGGCGATGTCCGGGTCCGTCATGATGGTGGCCGGGTTGGAGTTGACCAGGATGACCCGCAGGCCCTCCTCGCGCAGCACCCGGCAGGCCTGGGTGCCGGAGTAGTCGAACTCGGCGGCCTGCCCGATGACGATGGGACCGGAGCCGATCACCAGGACAGAGGAGAGATCGGTACGACGGGGCATCAGGACTCCTTGTTCCCTGCGGCGGAGCCGGCGCGGTGCTCACGCACCAGCTGGGCAAGACGATCGAAGAGGTAGGCGGCGTCGTGGGGGCCGGCCGCGGCCTCGGGGTGGTACTGGACGGAGTAGGCGGGGATGTCGAGGCATCGGATGCCCTCGACCACGTTGTCGTTGAGGCCGACGTGGGAGACCACGACCCGTCCGTAGCGGCCCCCGTCGTGCGGGGCCGTGTGCTCGCCCTCCAGCGGCACGTCCACGGCGAAGCCGTGGTTGTGGGCGGTGATCTCGACCTTCCCGGTGGCGCGGTCCAGCACGGGCTGGTTGATGCCGCGGTGGCCGTACTTCAGCTTGTAGGTGCCGAAGCCGAGCGCGCGGCCCAGCAGCTGGTTGCCCAGGCAGATCCCGAAGTACGGCAGCCCCGCGTCGAGGGCGCCCCGCAGCAGTTCCACCTGGTGGTCCGCGGCGGCCGGGTCCCCGGGCCCGTTGGAGCAGAACAGGGCGTCCGGCTCGGTGGCCAGCAGCTCCTCGAGGGTGGTGGTGGCCGGCAGCAGGTGCACCCGCAAGCCGCGCTCGAGCATGCTGCGGGGAGTGGCGCCCTTGATCCCGAGATCCAGGGCGGCCACGGTGCCGATCACCTCGCCCTCGGGCTCCAGCACCACGGGCTGGGCGATGGTCACCTCCGCCAGGAAGTCCGCACCGGCCATGGCGGGCGCCGAGCGCACCTCCTCCAGCAGCTCCTCGGTGCTGCGGGTGAGCGCGTCGCCGGAGAACACGCCGCCCCGCATGGAGCCCTGCTCGCGCAGGATGCGGGTGATCATGCGGGTGTCGATACCAGCGATGCCCACCACGTCCTCGGCGGCCAGGAAGTCCTCCAGCGACTGCTCGCTGCGCCAGTTGGAGGCCGTCCGGCTGGCCTCGCGCACCGCGTAGCCGCGCACCCACACGCGGCGGGACTCCATGTCGGCGGTGTTGACGCCGGTGTTGCCGATGTGGGGAGTGGTCTGCACCACGATCTGGCCGGCGTAGGAGGGGTCGGTGAGGGTCTCCTGGTACCCGGTCATGCCGGTGGAGAACACCACTTCGCCCAGGCGGGCGCCGCGGGCGCCGTAGGCGGTGCCGTGCACCACCGTGCCGTCCTCCAGGATCAGTACGGCGGGATCGGTGCGGGAGGTCATGACGGGTCCTTCCTCAGGAGCAGATCGTGGTCGGCGCGATGGGCCAGTCGCAGGCCCGTGTCGAGCTCGGTGGAGTCCGGGCCGTGCTGCCAGCGGATCACCAGCAGCCCGTCCCCGCCGACCACCTTGCCGGCCATGCCGGGGGCGGCGGCGACGCCGGTCACCGCATCACCGGGGATGGTGAAGGAGGGGGCGCCCTCCCTCTCGATGCGCCAGGTGCCGGCGGTGCCGCGGGTGAGCCGGGCCCGCGAGCGGGTGCCGAGCCCGTGGGCGACCACGCGCTCGAAGGGACGGTCCGCGAGCACGGTACTCACATACACGGCGTCGAAGGGGCCCGCGTCCACACCGTGGTCGAGCTGTTCGACGGGGGCGTCGGGGGCGGGGGTGGGAAGGGCCGCCTGCCGCACGCCACGGCCGCGCCAGCCCAGGTACATCAGCGCCAGGATGCCGGCGAACACCGCGGCCAGGATCAGGACGGGTAGGAGCTGATCCATCCGCTCAGCGCTCCACGAGTGCGCCGTCGCGCACGGTCACGCGACCGGCGTGGACGGTCAGACGGTTCATGCCCGGCAGCTCGAGGCCGATGTAGGGGCTGTTGGCGCTGCGGGAAGCGTGCTCGGCGACGTCCACGGCGCGGCGCGGGCGCGGGTCCCACACCAGCAGGTGGGCGGGCGCTCCCGGCTCGAGGGCCCGGCCGTGGTCCTCGTCCCGGGCGATCAGCGCCGGGGTCTCCGAGAGCACCCGGGCCACGTCCCGCCAGCTCAGGGCGCCGGTGTCGACCATGGTGTGCTGCACGATCGGCAGGGCGGTCTCCAGGCCGGTCATGCCCATCGCGGCCTGGTCCCACTCGCGGTCCTTGGCGTCGCGCAGGTGGGGGGCGTGGTCGGTGGCGACGATGTCGATGGTGCCGTCGGCCAGGCCCTGCCTCACCGCGTCGACGTCGGCCTGGGTGCGCAGCGGCGGGTTGACCTTGTAGCGGGCGTCGAAGCCGCGCACCTCATCGTCGGTCAGCAGCAGATGGTGCGGGGTGACCTCTGCGGTCACGGCGATGCCTCGCTGCTTGGCCCAGCGCACGATGTCCACGCTGCCTGCGGTGGACAGGTGGCACACGTGCAGGCGGGAGCCGACGTGCTGGGCCAGCAGCACGTCGCGGGCAATGATCGACTCCTCGGCGACGGCCGGCCAGCCGGTCAGGCCCAGCTCGGCGGAGACCACTCCCTCGTGCATCTGCGAGCCCTCGGTCAGGCGGGGGTCCTGGGCGTGCTGGGCGATGACCCCGTCGAAGGCCTTCACGTACTCCAGGGCGCGGCGCATCAGCACGGGATCGTGCACGCACTTGCCGTCGTCGCTGAACACCCGCACCCGGGCGCGGGAGCTGGCCATCGCGTCGAGCTCGGCCAGCCGCTCCCCCGCCAGGCCCACGGTGACCGCGCCGACGGGCCGCACGGTGCACCAGCCGGCGCTGTCACCAGCGCGGGCCACCTGCTCGACGACGCCGGCGGTGTCGGCCACGGGCGTGGTGTTGGCCATGGCGTGGACGGCGGTGAAGCCGCCCCGGGCCGCGGCACGGGTACCGGTCTCGATGGTCTCGGACTCCTCGCCGCCGGGCTCGCGCAGGTGGGTGTGGAGGTCCACCAGGCCGGGCAAGACCACGCAGCCCTGCGCGTCGATGATCTCCGTGCCTTCGGGTGCGGTCAGATCAGGGCCGACCTCCTGGATCAGACCGCCGACCAGCAGCACGTCGGCGTGCTCGTCGCCGTACAGGGAGCCGCCGCGCACCAGAACGGGTGCCGGGGGCGGTGCGGTGAGGTTCGTGGTCATCGGGCGTCCTCCCGGTCATCGGTGGCGAGCAGGTGGTAGAGCACGGCCATGCGGACGAACACCCCGGAGGCGACCTGTTCGACGATCACGCTGCGGTCGGAGTCGGCGACGTCCCCGGCGATCTCGAAGCCGCGGTTCATGGGGCCGGGATGCAGCACGATGGCGTGGTCGGGCAGGCGTGCGGCCCGCTGGGTGCTGAGCCCGTAGCGGCGGCTGTACTCGCCCTCGGTGGGGAAGAAGCCCCCGCCCACCATCCGCTCGCGCTGCACCCGCAGCATCATCACGGCGTCCGGGCCTGCCGCAAGGGCCTCGTCGAGGTCGTAGAGGACCTCGCAGGGCCAGGCGTGCGCGCCGACGGGCAGCAGGGCGGGCGGTGCGACCAGGGTGACGCGGGCTCCCAGCAGGGTCAGCAGGAGCATGTTGGAGCGGGCCACCCGGGAGTGGAGCACATCGCCCACGATGACCACGTGCAGGCCGTCCAGCCCCCCGTTCGGATCGCCGGGGCGCAGGTGGTGGCGCAGCGTGAAGGCGTCCAGCATGGCCTGGGTGGGGTGCTCGTGGGCGCCGTCGCCGGCATTGATGATCGGCTGGTCGATCCACCCGGCATGGGCGAGCTGGTGCGCGGCACCCGAGGAGGCCGAGCGCACCACGACGGCGTCGGCACCCATGGCCTGCAGGGTCAGAGCCGTGTCCTTGAGCGACTCGCCCTTGGACAGGCTGGATCCCTTGGCCGAGAAGTTGATGACGTCGGCCGAGAGGCGTTTGGCGGCGGCCTCGAAGCTGATGCGGGTGCGCGTGGAGTCCTCGAAGAAGAGGTTCACCACGGTGGATCCCACCAGGGTGGGCAGCTTGCGGATCGAGCGGGACTGGGTGGCTGCCATGTGCTCGGCGGTGGCGAGCACGGCGACGGCCTCGGTGCGGTCCAGATCGGAGATGGAGATGAAGTGCCTCATGCCTGGTCCTCACCCGCCGGTCGCACGATGTCGACGCAGTCCTCGCCGTCGGTCTCGGTGAGGTGGACGAACACCCGCTCGGAGCGCGAGGTGGGGAGGTTCTTGCCGACGTGGTCGGCTCGGATGGGCAGTTCGCGGTGGCCGCGGTCCACCAGCACCGCCAGGCGCACCGCTGCGGGGCGTCCGATGGCGCTGAGGGCGTCCAGGGCGGCGCGCACGGTGCGGCCCGAGTAGAGGACGTCGTCGACCAGAACCACGGTGCGGCCGTCGATTCCCTCGTGGGGGATGCGGGTGGGGCTCGGTGCCCGCGTGGGGTGCTTGCGCAGGTCGTCGCGGTACAGGGTGATGTCCAGCGAGCCGTGGAGCCGCTCGATGTCGCCGCCCAGGCCCTCGGCGCGGACGATGTTCTCCGCCAGACGGCGGGCCAGGGGGACGCCGCGGTGCGGGATGCCCAGCAGCACCAGGTCCTCGGCGCCGTGGCCGCTCTCGAGGATCTCGTGGGCGATGCGGGTCAGGGCACGGCGGATCTCCTCCGTGCCCAGCACCCGACTGCGATGGTCAGTCGATGACTGGTCGGTCATTGCTCTCCCTTGGGCGCCTCACAGGACGCGTCGTTAAAGGGTGGTGGTGACGTTCAGGTGGTTCGTGCGCAGTGTAGTGCGGTCTCAGCTGAGCATGCTGCGCATGTCCAGCAGGCGCTGCAGCAGGCCGTTGACGAACCGGGGGGAGCCCTCCGTGGACAGCACTTCGGCGATCTTCGTGTACTCGCCCACGATCACGCCGCGCGGGGTGTCAGGCTCCTCGGGGCCGTGCACCACCTCGGCCGCCCCCAGCCGTAGGATCGCTCGATCCACCGCGGGCATGCGCTGCAGGGGCCAGTCCCGGGAATGGGTGGCGAGCTGCTCGTCGATCTCCTCGGCGTGCTGGGCGTACAGCGACACCAGTTCGCGGGACCACTGCGGCAGCGGCGACTGCGCGGCGGTGCGGGCGATGCGGTCCTCGAGGACCTCGCGCACAGCGCGACCGCGCGCATCGGCCTCGTAGAGCACGTCGATCGCGCGGATGCGGTCGCGACTGCGGCCGGTGAGGCGGTCGGTGCGGGCGGGAACGGTGCGCTCGAAGGCCACCTCCTCCCCCTCCCTGCCGGGCAGGGGGAGGCCCGGGTCCTTCTGGGTCCTGCGGGTCGCGCCGGGGGTGTCGGTCACGTCAGGCGCGCCCGAGGTAGTCGCCCGAGCGGGTGTCCACCTTCACCTTGGTGC
The DNA here is from genome assembly GCF_025144775.1 of Brachybacterium sp. p3-SID957. Lineage (NCBI taxonomy): Bacteria > Bacillati > Actinomycetota > Actinomycetes > Micrococcales > Dermabacteraceae > Brachybacterium > Brachybacterium sp. p3-SID957. The sequence continues at coordinate 28,562 of NZ_JALXKT010000033.1, forward strand.
CCTGCTCCAGGAACAGTGGGACCTGGATCTCGTGGCCGGTCTCCACGGTGGCGGGCTTGGTGCCGCCGCTGGAGCGGTCGCCCTGCAGGCCCGGCTCGGTGAAGGTGATCTCGAGCACCACAGAGGCCGGCAGCTCGATGTACAGCGGGGTGCCCTCGTGGAAGGCGACGATGACGTCCTGCCCCTCGAGCATGAAGTCCTTGGCGTCGCCGACGACCTCGGAGGTGACGTTGGTCTGCTCCCAGGTGGAGGTGTCCATGAACACGTACATGTCGCCGTCGAGGTAGGAGTACTGCATGTCGCGACGGTCCACGGTCGCGGTCTCCACCTTCACCCCCGCGTTGAAGGTCTTGTCCACGGTCTTGCCGGACAGGACGTTCTTGAGCTTGGTGCGCACGAAGGCCGGGCCCTTGCCGGGCTTGACGTGCTGGAACTCGACAACGCTCCACAGCTGGTTGTCCAGCTTCAGGACCATTCCGTTCTTGAGGTCGTTCGTCGTCGCCATGGATCTCCTCGTAGCTGCCCACCCGGGCCGCAGGGCCGGCAGGCGTGGTTCGGTGGACCGCTCGGGGCGGGCCGCGAGCGCTGGTCAAGGATAGCGCGCCGTCATGAGGTCAGATCGATCATGGCCAGCAGGCGCACCAGCAGCGGGTGCGCCGCACTCTCCTCGCGCCAGCCACTGGTCTTCAGCGAGCGGGAGACCGTCTGCTGGGTGATGCCCAGCAGGGTGGCCAGGTCACGCTGGGTGAGCTGGGGATTCCCGCGCAGCGCCCGCACCACGCGCCACTGGCCCGTGCTGCGGGTGGCGATCATCCATCCGATCAGGCGCAGCACGGCCTCCGCGTCGGCCGCGGTGGCAGCGTGACGGGGATCGCCCGCGCGGACGGACAGCGGCACCTGGGCCGTGGCACGGGCGGCCCGCAGCGCCTGGCGCGCGGCGTCCACGGCCGGCCCCCGCAGGGCTCGCACCTCGGCCGGCAGCGGGGTGTCGACCCCACCCACGCCGAGTCCCACGCACCAGCCCCCGAGCTCGGCGGTGGTGCAGATCGCCTCGACGGCCTGCTCGGCGCGGTCGAGCACCACGATGGCCTCCTCCCCCATCGTGCGCTCGAGCGGGCGGCGCAGCCCCAGTGGGGCCAGGGCCTCGCCCAGCTCGGCGACGGGATCGGACCGTCCGGCCCGGGAGGCGGATCGGGAGGGGGCGAGCAGCAGCACGTGCATGTCCACACCCTAGCACTGCACAGCTGTATTCCGCTGTACTTCGCCAATCAGTCCGCACGAACTGATTGCCGCCGGGTGCACCACCGGGGAGGCCATCCGGCCCCCGCCCGATCCAGGGGTGGTCACCCCCACCGCTCAGGGAGGGGGAACCGGCTCAGGCCAGCTGCACGAGCTCCTCGTACTCCGCGTTCCACAGGTCCTCGACCGCGTCGGGCATCAGCAGCACGCGCTCCGGGGAGAGCGCGGTGACGGCGCCGGGATCGTGTGAGACCAGCACCACTGCCCCCTCGAACGCTGCCAGGGCCCCGAGGATCTCCTCGCGGCTGGCGGGATCGAGGTTGTTGGTGGGCTCGTCCAGCAGCAGCACGTTCGCACTGGAGACCACCAGGGTGGCCAGGGCCAGGCGGGTCTTCTCCCCGCCGGAGAGCACCCGGGCGGGCTTGTGCACGTCGTCACCGGAGAACAGGAAGGAGCCCAGGATCTTGCGGGCCTCCACCTCGGGCAGCTCGATGGCCGCGCTCATCATGTTCTCCAGCACGGTGCGGTCCAGGTCCAGGGTCTCGTGCTCCTGGGCGTAGTACCCGATGCGCAGGCCGTGCCCAGGGAGGATGCTCCCGGTGTCCGGCTGGTCCACTCCGGCCAGGATCCGCAGCAGGGTGGTCTTGCCCGCCCCGTTCAGCCCCAGGATCACCACGCGGGATCCGCGGTCGATGGCCAGGTCCACGTCGGTGAAGATCTCCAGGCTGCCGTAGGACTTCGAGAGTCCCTCCGCCATCAGCGGTGTCTTCCCCGACGGTGCGGGCTTGGGGAAGCGCAGGGAGGCCACGCGGTCCTGCTGCCGATCCCCCTCGGTGCTCTCCAGCATCCGCTCGGCACGGCGCAGCATGTTCTGGGCCGCCACCGCCTTGGTGGCCTTGGCACGCATCTTCTCGGCCTGGGCGGTGAGGGCGGAGGCCTTCTTCTCGGCGCTGAGCCGCTCCCGCCGGCGGCGCTTCTCGTCGTCCTCGCGCTGGCGCAGGTACTGCTTCCAGCCCATGTTGTACACATCGATCACGGCGCGGTTGGCGTCGAGGTAGAAGACCTTGTTCACCACCTGCTCCACCAGCTGCACGTCATGACTGATCACGATCAGCCCGCCGCGATAGCTCATCAGGTACTCACGCAGCCACACCACCGAGTCCGCATCGAGGTGGTTGGTGGGCTCGTCGAGGATCATGGTGGTGGCCTGCGAGAACAGGATGCGGGCCAGCTCCACGCGCCGCCGCTGGCCACCGGAGAGGGTGCCCAGCTCCTGCTCGAGCAGACGATTGGGCAGCCCGAGGTTGGCGGCCATGCGCTTGGCCTCGGCCTCGGCTGCGTATCCGCCGACGGCATCGAGCTCGGCCTCCAGGCGCGGGTAGCGGTTCATGGCCTTCTCGCGCCTGGCCTCGGACAGGCTCATGTCGGCCATCTCCTCCTCCGCGCGGCGCAGGCGGCGCAGCACGTCGTCCAGGCCCCGGGCCGACAGGATCCGGGAGATGACCGTCTCGGAGTCGTCGCCGCTGTGGGTGTCCTGCGGCAGGTAGCCCAGCTCCCCGCTCACCTCTACGGTGCCCTCGGTGGGCTGGATCGCGCCGGAGAGCACCTTGGTCAGCGTGGTCTTGCCGGCTCCGTTCCTGCCCACCAGGCCGATGCGGTCGCCGGGGGTGACCTGAAAGGACACTCCGCTCATGAGCAACCGCGCGCCGACACGGATGGCGAGGTCGTGCACGGTGATCACGGGCGGGGCTCCTGTCCGACGGGGATGGCCCGGAGGAGGGCCGGATCGAGTCTAGGGCCGGGCGCGGTGCGGGGGTACGCGGAGACCGGGCGACGGTGCCGCGCACCACAGCGGAAAACTGTCCCCTGCGACGGCTCAGAGGTGCGATCCTGGGGGTGTGGCCGTGACCGCGGCCACGGAGCTCGGCAGAGAGGCTGGAGACCGCAGATGCGCATCGGGGTTCCCCGCGAGGTCAAGAACAACGAGAACCGGGTGGGCCTTGGCGCCGCCGCAGTCCACGAGCTGGCGGTGCGAGGCCATGAGGTCCTCGTCGAGACGGGAGCGGGCCTGGGCTCGCGCGTCACCGACGAGGAGTATGTCGCGGCGGGAGCGCGGATCCTCCCGTCGGCCGACGAGGTGTGGGAGCAGGCCGAGATGATCGTGAAGGTCAAGGAGCCGCTCCCCGAGGAGTACGGGCGGATGCGGAAGGGGCAGATCCTGTTCACCTATCTGCACCTGGCCGCTGATCAGCAGCTCACGGAGGCGCTGCTCGAGACGGGCACGACGGCGATCGCCTACGAGACGGTGCAGCTGCCGGACCGGACCCTGCCGCTGCTGGCGCCGATGAGCGCGATCGCGGGGCGGCTCGCCGCGCAGGTGGGCGCCTACCACCTGATGGCGCCGCTCGGCGGGGCGGGGATGCTCATGGGCGGCGTGCCCGGCACCTCCGAGGCGAACGTGCTGGTCCTCGGCGGCGGCATGGTGGGCGAGCAGGCAGCGCTCATGGCGCACGGCCTGCATGCGAACGTCACCGTGATGGACCTGAACGTCGCACGGCTCGGGCAGATCGCGAACATGCACCACGGCGGGATCCTCACCCGCTACTCGACGAGCCTCGACCTCGCCGAGCAGGTCGAGAAGGCCGACGTGGTGGTCGGCTCCGTGCTCATCCCCGGCAAGAAGGCGCCCAAGCTCGTCACCGACGAGATGGTCGCGCGGATGAAGCCGGGCTCTGTGCTCGTCGACGTCGCGATCGACCAGGGCGGCTGCTTCGAGAACTCGCGCCCCACCACGCATGATGATCCCACCTTCGCGGTGCACGAGGCGGTGTACTACTGCGTGGCGAACATGCCCGGTTCAGTGCCGGTCACCGCGACCGTGGCACTGAACAACGCGACGCTCCCCTATGTCCTGAAGCTCGCCTCGGCGGGCTGGCAGGAGGCGCTGCGGGCCGACGGCGCGCTCGCGCTGGGCCTGCACACCCACGAGGGAGCGCTCACGCATGCCGGCACCGCCGAGGCCCATGGGCTGGACCTCACTGAGGTGACCGCCGTGCTCGGCTGAGGTGTAGCGCGCCGCCCACCCTCCCGGCGCGCAGGGGTAAACAGAACGTGAATGCCTCCCTTTACCTCCTGACAACCGTGGCCACTCCAGGATGGCGCCGTCCCGCTCCTCGGGACATCGGCAGGAGAGCTGCCGATAGCAGACGCCATAGATGGAGGAATCAGATGCGTCACGTTCTCAAGCCCGCCGTTCTCAAAGCGTCCGTCGTCTTGTGCGGGGCCATGCTCGTGTTGGGGGCCTGCGGCGACAAGACGACGGACGCCGGCGAGGAGTCGAGCCTTGGCAACGCCGCGGGCAGTGTCGAGCAGTGGCAGCACGACTTCACCCAGTGCATGAAGGCGGAGGGCATCGAGCTCGGTGAGGGTGGCGGCATCCCGGTCAACGAGGATGGCTCCTTCAGCGGAGATGAGGACAGCGGCGACTTCGACAAGGCGCTGCAGACCTGCGAGGAGAAGCTCGGGCCTCCGCCCGCGCAGGCCGAGCCCATCGGCAGCGGTGAGCTTGAGGAGCAGATGCTGGCCTTCACCCAGTGCATGCGTGAGGCGGGCTACGACGTGCCGGATCCCGATTTCGGTTCGGGTCAGGGGCCGGTCATCAGCGGTGTGCCCGATGCTGATCCGGCCGATATCGAGCGTTGCTCGTCCGAGGCGGGCCTCGTGGTCGGCGCAGGGGTGGGTCAGTGACCGGGCGGAAGCGGCGCACCCTCGTCGTCACGACTGTTGCTGCGGGCATGCTGGCCGTCGGGGCGGGCGGTTTCGCCTTGGCGCATGCCATGCAGGAGGAGCCTCCCGCCGCCTCGACCGCGCCGGTTGAGACCTCGACGGCGGAGAAAATCGATCTGCGCGAGCGCGTGGAGGTCAAAGGTTCTCTCGGGTACGGGCCGACGCGGACCATCGGCACCGAACTATCCGGCACACTGACCTCAGTGGCGCCGGCCGGGAGCACGCTGAAGCCGGGTGACGAGCTCATGCGGATCGACGACGAGCCGGTGATGGCGTTGCGCGGTGAACTGCCGGTATGGCGGGACTTCGAGATAGGCATGTCCAAGGGTCGTGACGTCCAGCAGCTGGAGCAGAATCTGGCTGATCTCGGCTACTTCACGGGAGAGCCGGATGAGCGCTTCAACGGGTACACAGCCGCGGCAATCGCCAAGTGGCAGAAGGACCTGGGGCTACCGCAGGACAAGCGGCTGGAGCGCGGACGCGTGGTGTTCCTGCCCGAGGATGCGCGGGTCCAGAAGCAGCTCGCGGGGCCCGGCTCACCGGCCGGCGATGCAGTCCTCGAGGTCAGCGACACGACCCTCTTCGCCACCGCGGACGTGCAACCTGCCCAGCGTGACCTGCTGGCCAAGGGTCAGGAGGTGACCGTCTCCCTGCCCAATGGGGAGGAGGCTGAGGGTGTGGTCGAGGAGGTCGGGCCGGCCGTCGAGAAGGAAGAGGAGTCGGGCGAGTCGCGAGTGAAGGTCCCGGTGCGAGTCGCGCTCAAGGACCCTGCCGCCGCGGAGTCCTATGCTCACGTGTCAGTGAGCGTGAAGTCCTCGCGCACGATCGCTGAGGGTGTGCTGACGGTTCCCGTGAGAGCTCTGCTCGCGCAACCGGGAGGCGGCTTCGCGGTCGATGTCGTCACGGGCGACACGGTCACGCGCGTGCCGGTGGAGGTCGGGCGTTTCGCTGATGACATGGTCGAGATCACCGGCGGTGACCTTTCTGCCGGGGACCAGGTGGCGGTGGGCGC